>CAZNNJ010000045.1:0-15792 GCA_964574305.1 uncultured Rhodospirillales bacterium
AGCCCGCTGCCGCCGGGGGCAAGTGGGCGAATACCTGGGCGGGGGGGGGAAGGCCGGGACGGTCTTCGTTCTAGGGCGGAAGGTCCAGCGGCTGGAAGCCTGCGGGGGCGTCGGCGAGGCGGATGCCCGTGCCGTAGGAGATCGCCAGCACCCGCGCCGGATCGGCGGCGTCGACGATCTCGGACTGGCTGAAGCCCATATTGCGGCCGACATGGATCGGGATGCGCCGGATCGCAATCTCGGTCACGCCGAGCCCGTCATCGAGGATATGCAGCGCGGCGGTGACCGGGGCGGGGACGGTATCCACGTCGCTGAAGCCGCCGGCCTCGGCGCTGGCGATGGCGAGCGGGGCGGCCATGATCTGGCCCGACGATCCGCGCATGTCGCGGCGGATGCGCATCGTGTCGTAAGGTTCGCCATGCAGCATCGCGGTCTTGCGGCCGAGATAGCGATAGGTCAGCAGGCCGCCGTCGCCGCCCACCATGTCCTGGAAGCGCTGCCAGTATTCCTCCGCCGCCACGCCGCGCAGATCGGTGCTCATCGTCCTCCCCTTGCCGCTATTGGCGCGGCGGTGTTGACTGACCCTATGGGAAAGGACCGCATACCGGCAATGGATTTAGATGAGCTGCTTCTGCTCATTGCCTTCCGGCGGCAGATCTGCGAGCCGGACGCCGCGGCCGGCCTTGCGCGCGTTGAGGGGACCGTGGATCGACCGGTCGATGCCGCCGACTTCGCCGCCGCCATACGCCGGCTGACATTGGAGGGGCTGATCCACGACCCGGTCTTCCTGCCCGCCGGCGCGCTGCAGTGCCATTGGCGGCTGGAGCCGACGCCGGAGGGCGTGGCCGCCGTTCATGCCCTGGTGCAGGAACGCCGGAAATCGCCGGACGCGCTGATCGCGGTCTTGTCTAACCCTTGAAAGCCGGGTTGGGGATTTCGCCGGTCTCGTAGTGGCGCTGGAAATTGTCGGCCACCGTTTTCGGGTTTTTGAGCGCGAAGCGGCGGATCAGCAGCGCGTCCATCAGCTTGCCGAAGATGCCGCCCGGCACGCCATAGATCAGCGCCGGCCGGAACAAGGTGCCGCCGTCCGGCGCGTCGGCGATGCGATAATCGAACCAGGCTTCGGGGAAGGGCGCCGGCGGTTTGTCGCCGTTATGCAGGCGCAGCTTGAAGCCGTAGCCGTCCTGCCACTCCTCGACCGTCTCATCCAGCGGCTTTCCGTTCTTCTGGAACACCCGACGGCTGGCGCCCACACCCTCGGTCTGCGCGGTCAGCAGCTCGACGCCGGTCAGGTTGGGGACATAGCGCGGCGCGCGGGTCAGGTCGCGCAGACCCTCCCACACCTTCGCGCGCGGCAGGTCGATATGCACTTCGCAGGTCACGGTATTCGGCATCGGAATCCCTCTCGTTTTCCAGCACCCTAATCGGACCGCGCCCGCGATTCACGGAAAAAGCGGCTTGCCGGATCAAGGCGCTATCGTTTTCACCGTGATCCGCGCCACGCTCAGATAGTCCAGGATGCCGTTGGCGCCGGCGTCGGTCACCGGCTGGATCGCGGCGTTGAAGCCGCCGGGCCAATGGGCGTCTGGCGCCCAGATGTTGAAATAGAACTTCATCGGCTCGGTCGGCACGTTGTCGGTCGTGGTGCGGACCGGCTTGCCGTCGATCAGCCACGTCACGTCCTTTGCCGTCCAGCGGATTTCGTAATCGTGATAGTCGGCCATCGAGCCGGTGTCATAGGGCACGAAGACGACATGGCCGGCGCCCAGTTCCTCATGGGCGTAGATATTGGTCTGTACCTCATGCGGCCGGTTGGTCAGCAGCTCGAAATCGATCTCGTCATGGATCGTGTCGCTGCCGGGCTTCAGCGCATAGAGGAAGATGCCGCCGACGATGCCGGGATGGGCGGCGCTGTTCATCCTGGCCCGGACGGTGACATCCAGCCCCTTGGCGACGGTGAATTCCCGGCGGGAGACCATTTCCGTCCCCAGGAAGGAGGGCTCCTTGCCGTTGAAGGTCTCGATCGGGATCAGCGCGCCGTGCGCGTCGGTCTTGGGCAGGCCGGAATTCTGGGTGACGCGGAACTGGGTGCGGCCGATGAAGGTGCCGTCGCCCGTGGCCTTGAAGGTCGGGATTTCCCAGTTCTTCGGGTCGACCGGCTTGCCGGCGAACGTCTCGTCCAGCAGCGTGGCCGCGCAGGCTGGAATGGCGGCCGACAGGCCTGCGGCGAGAACAAGGCCCTGGTAAAGTTTCGGCATCTGGTATCTTTGTCGGCTGCGGCGGGTTTGCCGGCATGTTAGCCGTGAATGCCGGCGCGCATAAGGGAGGCAGCGATGGATGGCGGACAGACACCCAAGCCCATGCAGATCGACTTCGTCTCGGACGTCGTCTGCCCCTGGTGCGTGATCGGGCTCAAGGGGTTGGAGAAGGCGCTGGAAAACCTCAAGGGCACCGTCGAGGCCACGGTCGCGCTTCAGCCGTTCGAGCTCAATCCCGACATGCCGCGCGAGGGCCAGAACGTCGCCGAGCATGTCGCCCAGAAATTCGGCGGCCAGACCGCCCAGCTCGACGCCGCCCGCGACGCGATCAGGGCCCGCGCCGCCGATCTCGGCTTCACCATGGCGATGAAGGAAGACAGCCGCATCTATAACAGCTTCGACGCCCACCGCCTGATCCACTGGGCCGGCCTGAAGGGCAAGCAGGTCGAACTCAAGCTCGCTTTGTTCGAGGCTTATTTCACCGAAAGCGCCAATATCGGCGACGCGGATGTGCTGGCCGCCAGGGCCGAAAGCATCGGCCTCGACCCCACCGAGGCGCGCGAGGTGCTTGCCTCCGGCGCCTATCGGGATGAGGTGCTTGCTGCCGAGGATATGTGGCGGCGGGCAGGCATCAGCTCGGTGCCGTCGGTGATCGTCAACCGCAAATATCTGATCTCAGGCGGTCAGCCCGCCGCGGTATTCGAGGAGACCCTGCGCCGGATCGCGGCCGAGGCGGCGTAGTTCAATACGGTGAATTCGGCGGCAGGCCGGCTTTTGCCAGAAGGATAGGCTTCCACAGGCCGCAGCGATGGTCGGTCAGGAACGATGCCGTCGTCGCCGGTGCTGGCGGCGTCAGGCTCAGGATCGCCGGGGCCTTGGCGGTGAAGGCCGGCCAGGCCGGGGTCTTGGCGCCCGCCGGATTGCCCGTCCTCGCCGTATTGATCCAATAGTCCTGGATCGTCGCCCGCAGAAGCTTCTGGCCGGCCGAGAGCGGTGGCGGCCCGTCCGGGTGGAATACCTTCACGTTATAGGACGGGAACAGATAGGACAGGTCGGCGCTGTGCGGGCTGCCATAGGAGAAGCCGGCGACGACCGGCCCTGAGGCGGTCGGGGCGTTCGGATCGGCGAGCTCGTATTCGTAGACATTGGTGAAGCGCGCCATCTGCGCGTTCAGCAGGTGCGTGTTGCAGGCGAAGGCGACGTCCGTGATGATCGCGTCATAGGCATAGTCCGGGATGGCGAAGTCCTTGAGCGGATAGGCATAGAGGACCTTGCCGGCGATCGGGCCGAACTGGCTCTTCAGGTCGGCGTAATATTGCTTTGCCGTCAGCGCCGGCGTGTGCAGCAGGCCGCGTTCGATGCCCGTGAACAGCCGGTATTCGTCATGGTTGCTGCCGTTGACGACCGGGATCTTCTGGAACTTGCCCTGGGCGAAGGCGCTCGCCGGCTGCAGCGGCAGGGTGCGCCCGTCGACCACCGGTGAGACTGCGCCCAGGCTGGTCAGCGGGTTGAGCGCCGCGGCGATCTTCGATGCCGGCAGGGCGAGCAGGCAGGCCCGCGTCTGGCTGGGGCAGCCGAGCGACTTGGCCGCGGCCTGTCCCGAAGTCTCGGCATCGGACAGGGTCGGCAGGGTGGTCGCATAGGAACCGCTCTGGGCGATCGCGGCGCTGAGCGGCCCGGCGGAGGGCGATACCAGCTGGTCGATCACGCTCTGCCCACCGGCGGACTCGCCGAAGATCGTGATCCGCGCCGGATCGCCGCCGAAGCCGGTGATATTGCGCCGGACCCAGGCCAGCGCCGCCTGCTGGTCCAGGATGCCGTAATTGCCCGAAACATGGTGCGGATCGTGCCGGCTCAGCGCCGGATGGGCGAGGAAGCCCAGATAGCCCAGCCGGTAGTTGATCGTGACGACGACGATATTGCCGCGCTCCACCAGCGCCGACCCGCCGAAATCCCGCCCCGATCCGGAGATGAAGCCGCCGCCATGGATCCAGACCATCACCGGCAGCCTGGTCGTGGCGGTTGCCGAGGCCGGCGCGAAGATATTGAGCGTGAGGCAATCCTCGCTGACCGGGTCGCCGGTCAGCCCCTGCTCGCAGGCCGGCCCGAACCTGGTGGCGTCGAGCGTGCCGGCATGGGCCAGCGGCGCCTGGGGCGGCCGCCAGCGCAGATTGCCGACCGGCGGCGCGGCATAGGGGATGGCGCGGAATTGGACGACATTCTCGATGGTGAGACCCTGCACCGTGCCGCTCTCGGTCGGCCGCGTCTGGGCCTGGGTGGGAAGAACCGAGAGGCAGGGAAGGGCTAGTGTCGCCGCTGCCACCGTGCCTTTGAGCATGCGCTTCCCCCGATGCGTTCAGGCCTGCGCCGGCCTTGCGGCAAGTGTGCCATTCGCCGTTCGCGACGGTCCAGCGAAATCGCGGATGGAACCGGCGACGCCGGACGTCTGCTGCGCCTTTGTCCCCCAGGGTGGCGGATTGACGCATATGATCCGAGAAATACTGGGTGTCGTCATACGGCATAGGTTCACATGATATTACGGGAATCCCATTTCACTATTGAATAGGCGTTCATGCCCATGCGATTATTCTGGAAATCGTCCAGAGAGAGCAGTCAATGCCGTTTTCCGAAGCCGACAGCTTCTTCCACTCGGTCCTCAGCGGGTTCGATGCAAACGCCCCGGCGGTCGGCATTTCGCCGGCGCGCTATATCCAGTTGATGTGGGCCTGGAACGACGTCTTCAAGGCAAAGGCCGCCCGGCTCGCGACCCTGGGATACGACCCTTCGTTCGAGGAGGATGCCGACAAAGCCTTGCTGCGGCTGACTTCCGCGACGCTGGCCGAGGCCTGGAGAGGCTGTTCGACCGGCTGCAGGCGGATTTTGTATGAGCGCCACATCCAGATGCTCATGCTCGCCATGACCAAAGAGGCCGAACGGGCGACGTTCCTGACACACCTGCCCGCGGGTCTGGACGACGACCAGCAAAGAACGGGTCTTGCGCTGATCTTCATGCTGCGGATGAAGCTGCCGTGGGCGCCTGCCCTGGGGAACGAACCGTTCGACTTGGCGCAGGCCCCGGCCTGCGTTGCGGGGCAGTGAGGCGCGCGGCGCCTTCGCTCGACGCAAACCTCGGCAAGGATCGTCAGGCAGAGAGGCTGCCCGAAGCTGCGCTGAACCGCCTGAGTTACCGCTGCCCGCGATCGATGACCCCGACCCGTTTTCCTGTTGCTACAGTCGGGGGCGGTCGTGGGGGCCAATATGATAATTGTCGAACGACTATAGCGGTAGTCCGTAAGATGTTGTGAAGTGCCGGACTTGTTGTCGTATGAGTATCGAGAGAGAAAATCGACCGAACAGGGGGCAGATGATGAAGAAGTTCGTCATGGCGCTGGCTTTCGCGACTATCGGGTTTGCAGTGCCTCACGCGGGGAAGGCAGCGGGAGCCGTCAGAGCCGTTCCCGGCTATTACGATCCCGCAACCGGGGCCTTCATGCCTATGGTAAGCAAGGTTCTGGCTGCCGCCCCGGTCACCCGGACGGGCACGGTCAAGATCACCATCACGCTCAATATCGAGGCGTCGATCGGAACCGATCAGGCTATTTCCTGCCAGGCGTCCCTCAGCACGTTCGACGCAAGCTTCAGTAACTCGGCGTCGGCCAGCAATGTTGTCGTCCGATCGGGCGCCAAGGGAACCGCAACGCTCGTCATACCCTATGACTGGACGATGGCCGCCTCCGGCGAAATGGTCACGATCAGTTCGAGCTGCACCGAGGGCTCCGGATATAGCGCCGGCGGCGTTGGACACACCGTCTCCTTCGTCGTGCCCGGCTTCGCCGTGCCCGTCACCGCCGGTGCCGTAACGACCAAAACCCTGACCGCCTCCCTGTGACGGGTTCGCGGCCGGCCATGCCGGCCGCCCCTGAGCCTGAGGGGCGCGGAGTCCTGTGGTGCCCCCTGCCGGACTCGAACCGGCACGCCCGAAGGCTCACGATTTTCGATCCGCGAGCAGAACATGGTGGTCGCGGAATTGGATGTGATGCGCGCTCGCGATCCGACTGCCTGGGCGCAGCGGGTAATCGATATGACCGACATTTACCATGACGTTGCCGCTGATTTCCGGCGTCAACGTCCGCCGATCCCTGAAATGGAGCTGCCCCATGACCGATGACGCCATGATCGACCAATTGTTCGGCGATCGGCCATCCTTTCGCGAGCGCGTATCGCGCCCCGGTGCGGCAGGCTCCCCTGCGGAGACGGCAGAGCAGCATGCCGGTTCCGGCGTCTACAAGGCATACGGCTATTTGCCGGTCGGCAAGGTGGTCGAGAGTTGCGAGATTACTTGGTGGATGCCGATGACCGAGGTTCCGGCGGGCATGGATGTCCAGTATCGTTTTTTGACACGGATCGGATTTATCGGCGACAGCGTGCTACACCTGATGCTGACTGATTGTGTCGTGAAGATTGAGGGGAGGAACCTGCGCGAATTGCGCAAGAAGCTTGCCAATCGCCAGGTTACATACGTCCAGACGTTTAATGCGCATGTGCATGGAGCCTCGCCATCGGAAGCCGAACCGATGGTTACCAACATTACAATCCTGTACGGGAGGAATGCCGAGCAATCGGCCGACGCGAATTGAGTGCCATGAAAATGGCGTCGAGGTGCGCCCAGGTGCATGGGCGCTGGTCGCCCGATGAGGCGGCGCGCGGCTGGTCCTCGATCGGTGGTGGGGAAGGGCGGTTCGCCCTCCGGCAACGACCCACCTCTCGCCGCGTTCCTGGCGGATTATGGCGTGCCGGCGCACCTGCGCGATTTCGTCGGCGCGGTGGTTGCGCGGGCGGTCGCTTCGAGCACGCTTTCGCTGGAGGAGTTTACGCGAGCCGTCGGATGCACGCTGGAGAGCCCGTCTAGTTTCCTAACCGGTAATACCACCGTCACGCTACCCACGGAGGCGCCGGCGAGTTGGCCCCAGGCCAAGGCGAGCAGCCGCGAAACGCCACCCGAGTTCATTCAGCGACTGTACGCGCCTTGGCTGGGGCAAGGCCTGACACGCGCCCATATCCGACATCTCGACCCTGCGCTCTACAACGCGCTGGCTTATTACCTGCGTGGGCATCCGATGCCGGTTGACCTCGATCTTCCCACGGTCAAACAGCAGAACGATCGGAAGCTAAAGCGAACGGCTCAAGGGGGAGATCGCGACATTCGCGAAGCACGGCGGGTGCTAAGGCAATTAGAGCGACGCGCTACACACAATAAATTACAAAAAACGTGACCATGATATTGACAATTCAGCAAAGCCCATGACAGCCTGATTCGAGGGACCATTCCGCGATGGGGGCGCGGTGCTGGGCAGACGCGGACATGCAGGCGGGCTTAGACGAAAGCAAGCGGACAGCACAGCGGTCGGCCTGCCGTTCGTCGCCGACCTCGATACTCCGTTGCTCCAGCTTGCACCGCAGGACTATCTGACCCTGCGTTCGGCCGTTCAGGGCATTTCGATCTTTGGCGGTATCGGCAGCGGCAAGACCAGCTCCGCCAAATACATTGCTTCTGCTTATTTGCGGGCAGGCTTTGGCGGCCTGGTGCTGGCCTGCAAGGCGGAAGAGGTCGCCCATTGGCGTCGCCTGGCGGCCGAGAACGGCCGGAGCGCCGATCTGATCGAGTTCGGTGGGCCGCAGCATGGTTTCAACTTTTTGAGTTACGAACTGGCCCGGCAAGGTGTCGTCGGACTCAATAGTGTCGTTGAATGCCTGATGCGTGTCGTTGAGGCGTCGCGTTTGGCCAGCGCCAATCCCGGCCGTGCCGGCGAGGCATTCTGGGAAGACACGACCCGCCAGCTGCTGCGGAACACGATCCCTGTGCTCTATGCCGCCACCGGTACGGTCCGCATCGAAGATATTGTCTCCTTCGTCCGGGGTGCCCCGCGCGATCCTGACCAATTCACCGAGCCGCAGTGGCAGCAGGGCTCGTTCATGTTCGCGATGTTTGCCGAAGCGCACCAACGCGGATCGCGAGGATTCGACGAGGTGCTAAGGGCAGCCGCCCGCTATTGGCGTGACGATTTTGCGGTGCTCGATCCCAAGACGAAGGGCAATATCGCGATCTCGCTATCGACGACGCTCGATCGTTTCAATCACGGCCGGCTGCGGCAGCTCTTCTGCGCCAGGACGACGGTCGCACCAGAGATGACGTTTCACGGCGCGATCATCTTGCTCAACATGCCGGCGCTGACATGGAACGAAGACGGCGTGATCGGCCAGCAACTCTTCAAATATATGTGGCAGCGCGCCGTCCTATCGCGCAATGCATTGGCATATGAGCACCAGGTAAGGCCCGTGTTCTTATGGGCCGATGAGGCGCAGTATTTCGTCAACTCGTACGACGCGGAATACCAATCGACGTGCCGCGGCTCGCGCGCCTGCACGGTCTACCTGACTCAATCGCTACCAACCTATTACGCCCGCATGGCGGGAGAGAATGCGCGTGATCGCACGCATCACTTCCTCGGTAACTTCGCGACCAAGGTCTTCTACAACAATGCCTGCGCCGAAACGAACGAGTACGCCGCTAGGCTGCTCGGCCGCGTCCTGCATCGGCGCGCGACCTACAGCGAAGGCTCATCGACCGGCAGCAATGTCGGCATGAATTCGGGCAGCAGCACCAATCGTGGCGGATCGTCGGGTTCGGGGAGCAGCTACAACGGCCGAGGCGGTGGCGGGTCGAGCTCCAATCACGGGAGTTCATGGGGAAGCGGTGAGAGCTGGGGCGAGAGCCGCGGTCATAGCCACAGTGAGAATGTCAGCCACGGCTATAGCGAGCAGATGGATTATGTGCTTCAGCCCGACGCGTTCTCGTCAGAGATGCTGAAGACCGGCGGGCCAGAGTACGGCAACAAGGTATCTGCCGTGTGGTTCCAGGCCGGGCGCCGCTTCGCCGCCTCCGGCGACAACGCGTTGTTGGTGGAGTTCCGCCAATGATCCGGCCGAGCTGGTACAACTATCTGATCGGCAACCCGGTGAGCGCCTTGGCGATCTTCGCCGTGGGGGGCTACGTACTCTATCTACGCTGGATTGGCGCGACGACCAACATCGCGGCGGTGGTCACCGCGTTCGTGATGATTGGCACGGTGAACGCCAGCGACCGCTTGAGCCGCTATCGTGACTGGAAACGCAAATGGGATGGTCTCGCCGGTCATCGTCAGGGGCCGGGAGTGTTGGCGCGGCTGCTGCGCACGAGCTTTGTTCGGGTGGTGCTGATCCTGATGCTCGATGCGGGCGCGTTGGCCTATGTCGACCGCCATCCGTACACGCCGGAAGGTGAGGTCGTCGGGCTGCTGTTTCTGGGCGGCAATGGTTTGGTAGTGATCGGGGTTTTGTATCGGCTGGTCCGTTGGCTGTTTGTCCGCCCAAGGCGATCGGCAGCCAAAGCGGCGATGCCAGTCGATGTCGCCGTATGCATTCCGCTGCCGAAACAGGCGGCGCGTCACGGCAATCTTCCCGATTACCTGCACGATCTGATGGAGCCGCCGGCGCCGGACGAGGTTCGCACCGCCCCTCCTAGAGGAAGCTGATCATGGCCCAAAACCCGGTGGATTGGTTCGTCGAGTGCTTCGGTAACGCGGTCAGGGATATCCGGCAGAGGGTTGTGGAAGAGCCGTTTTTTGGCCGGATAGTCACGCCGCAGGTCGTCGAGCCGGATCGCAGCATCGCCGAGGCACTTGGTTGGGACACGCCGCACCAGTCGCGGCAGGCCCCCACGCACCCAGAAATGGATCACGATCGCTGAGGGAGATTGTCATGTCCAACCCACTTGCCCACCACGCCCCGAAGATGGCCGCTGAGGCGGTCAAAAGCCTCCGCCCGCTCCATGAGCAAAAGAACGAAATCCTCGCCGCTCTTCTCGGCTTCGCCTTCGGGGCGATCGGCGTAGCGATCTATTTCCGCAGCGCGAAAGATTTCTTCGTGTGCATGGCCATCTTTTTCGGGCTCACGATGCTGGTCCCATTTGGTCCCGGTGAATTGCTCGGCTGGCTATTCTCGCCCGCCTATGCCTTCTGGCGCGCCCGAACCTCGAATGAGAAGCTCGGTACACTGTTAAGGTGAAAACAAACGGGGCGGCGGGTGAAGCCGCCCCGTTAGAGCTTATGCCTCGCCACCGCGAGGATGCTGGGCATCACGCGACCACATCAGCAGATGGCTGTCACGGCCGGCAACTAGGCGGCAGTGGATCGGCGCGGCCAGCGTCGGATCGTCGAGGCGGACCGAGAGGTAGGGTTTGCCGGCGCGGCTAGTCTCGTTCCAGGCGGCGCCGAGTTCGGTGAGGCCGCCAGTGACCCGGTAGTCGGGCGATTTCTCGCCTTTGCCGGTGATAGGCTCGAAGACCACGTCTGCTCTGAAGTTGAGGGTTTCGATGGTGCCGGTGAAGCTGCTGCCGGCGGTTTTGAAAGTTCCGATAATCATAGTCGTTTCTCTTTTTTGCTGTGGAGGCCGCCCCATGCGGCCTCGCTTGCGGCCAGGAAAAAGCGGGCCCTCAGCGCCGCGCGTCATAGAATTTTGCTGCGCGAGGAAAGCCCTGGCTGGGGAAAATTCGTCATTGACACGCCAGCGACGCACGCATCTTGGCCCGCACAAGAGAGGCAGGCATGGGTGACATCCACGGAGTAAGAGGAGAAAGGCGGCGAGTCGAGCCTGATGCTAAGGCAGCCGTGCGCTATACGGCTCTCCGAAGTGCCTCCTTGACGACCGGGAGAAAGGACCCCATCTGCGTCATAGTAAATCACTGACTCATGGTTTTTATATGACGATAAACCAATTCTCCGCTCGGCAAAGCCGCGCCGCGCGCGCCTTGCTGGGTTGGTCACAACAGGATTTGGCAAAGAAAGCTGGTGTTGGCGTATCTACCGTTGCTGATTTCGAACGCGGTCAGCGAACGCCGACGAAGGAAAACGCCGATGCCATGAGAACGGCCCTTGAGAGGGTCGGCATCACATTTCGCCGCGACTCCGTAAAGATCGGAGCGTTTCCCGGACTGAGAGGCCATGCTGCGCCGGGCGGTATACCGCTTCGCTACATCGACGTTACCGATCTCGACCATTGGGCTGCCCGCCGCGATGGACAGGGCTCGATCCCGGAACTGCTGTCGAAGCTCGTACGGGCCGGCTACGGCGCTGACGCAGAACTCCGCTTCCCGTCGGACGAAGCGGTTCAGCTATCGGGTTGGGATGGCACCACCACCGTCGCGGCAGGTAACGAATATGTCCCGGCCGGTACGACCGGATGGGAGATCGGGACACAGCGCAACGACATTAAGGGTAAAGCGGATAAGGATTATAAGAAACGCACGGATGACCCCCTCGGGCTTGACCGGGCGAACTCGACTTTCCTGTTCGTTACTCCTCGGAGCTGGTCGACCAAAGAGGAGTGGCTGAAAGAGCGACGCGCCGAGGGCAAGTGGAAAGAGGTGTGTGCGCTCGAAGCCACCGATCTCGTCCATTGGATCGAGCAATATCCTGCCGTTGGACAGTGGCTGGCCGTCATGATCGGGAAAAGGCCGCCGGGGTTACGGCAACTTTCGGAAGCATGGGACGAATGGTCACTTGCGGCGCAGTATCCGCTGAGCCGCGACCTTATCCTTGCCGGCCGGGATAACGAGGCCGCGCGGATCCTGAGCTGGCTTCGCGGGAGTGGAGGCTTGCTTTCGGTACAGGCAGAATCACCGGACGAAGCCTTAGCCTTTCTACATGCAGCGATTCAGGAGCTGCCGCAGGAATATGCCGCGCATTATGATGCACGCTGCTTGGTTGCGGACACCACGGAAGCCGCCAGGGCACTCGGAGACAGCTCGTCCCCGCTCATCATCGTTCTCGAAGGTGGCGAGACGGGTCTTGCTGCGCGCCTCGCCCAGCGCGGGCACTACGTCTATCTGGCATATGGTTCGGACATCGGCACCCCGGCCGATGTTATGCGTCTTGAACGGCCGCCACGCCTGGAGGTCGAATACGCGCTCACGGCGATGGGCTTTGAGGAGGCGAAAGCCCGCAAATTGGCTCAGGATTCTGCGCGGAGCTTGGCGGTGCTGCGGCGTCTTACTGCGCTGGCACCCGAATCCACTGCAAGCTGGGGCGGCGGGGAACCGTCGCGCGGCATGATCGCGGCGTTGCTCGCCGGCGCATGGGACGAGAGTTCGGACGGCGATAAATCGATTGTCGCCAAGCTTGCCGGGGAAAAATACGAGACGGCGGTTGCGGCACTGACGCCCGTGATCAGCAGGTTGGACGGGATCGTCCGAAAAGCCGGCGATAGCTGGAAGATCGCATCGCCGCGCGATGCGTGGTTTCAACTCGCCCACTATATCAGCGCGTCAGACTTCACTGCCTTTGAAGCTGCCATCATGGAAGTTCTGACTGCTCCCGATCCGCGCTTTGAAATCGAGCCCGACGAACGGTGGCTGGCTTCTTCCAAGGGCATCCATCCAACGTATTCCGGCGCGTTACGCCAGGGTCTGTGCGAAACGCTGATCCTGTTCTCCCTCTTTGGAAAACAAGTCCGAACGGTGTCCAGCCCAGACGCCCATGTCGATCATGTGGTGCGGCGCTTGCTGGAAAACGCCGATGAGAAACGCTGGTGGACCATGTCGCGCGACTACCAGCTATTGGCTGAGGCCGCCCCTCAAGTCTTCCTCGATATGGTTGAGACCAATCTCGATGCAGCGCAGCCCTCCCTCTCGGTCCTGTTCGAAGAGGAAGGCGGCATGTTCGGGGGCGAGCATCTTTCAAGTCTGCTTTGGGCGCTGGAGTCCCTCGCTTGGGACCAGCGCCTGTTGGGGCAAGTAACGATGATTCTGGCAAAGCTCGACGCGCTCGATCCGGGTGACGGCCGTTGGGCGAACCGCCCCAAGAAGTCGCTACGCCAGATTTTCCTCTTGTGGATGCCGCAGACCAGTGCGCCGCTAATGACCCGTTTACGCGTATTGGACAGGCTGTTGAAAAACAGCGACCAGAGGATTGCAGACGTCGGCTGGCGGCTGACGCTCAGCATCTTTCCGCAAAGTTACGATACGTCAGATTATTCGCCGCATCCGCGGTGGCGGGATTTTTCGGAACGCGAACCCGAGCAAGTTACCGATGCTCTGATCTGGCAAGGCGCGGAGGAGCTTTCCAACCGCATCCTCGCCCATGTCGGCGCGTCCCCTCGGCGGTGGTCGCAACTGATCGATATTTTGGCGAATTTCGCCCCGCCCCGGCGCGCGGAGATCATCGCGCGGCTTGCACAGGTCACGACAGGCATCAATGAACCCACCGAATGGACGAAACTGTGGGGTGAGCTGCGGGAGATTATTCACCGGCATCGCGAGCTATCGGATGCCGTGTGGGCAATGCAGTCCGACGAAGTCGATAAATTGGAAAGAATTTACGATCACCTGGAGCCGCCCGATCCTTTCGTTCGGATTGCATGGCTGTTTGACGGATCGGCCAATCTGCCGAAGCCGACCCCTAAAGACCCCAAGGATGACGACGGCTTCCGGCGGGCGTGGGACGTGGATGAGAAGGAAGCAGCCCGGCTTCGGGTCGAGGCGGTCCGAGCGATCCTCGCCCAATACGGCACCGCGGGCATCTTTAAACTAGGGCAGGCTGTCCAGATTCCGTACCTAGTCGGAGTGGCGGTTGGACAGCTCACGGGAGAAGACGACGTTAAGCATCAGGTTTTAGAACAGGCGCTGACTGGCGCGGAGGCCATCGAATGGACGATCGGCGATGCCGTCGTCCGGGCAGTCTTCGAAGAACTGGGTGAAAGCTGGGCAGCCTCACTGCTCATGAAGGCCGCTGCCAGGGGATGGAGCAATGAGGCAATTGTCCGGTTCCTGCATGCGCTACCCGCCAGGGCCTGGACTTGGCAAAAGGCGGCTGAGTCCGGGCAGCAGATAGAAGCTCTCTATTGGAAGACATTCAAAGCGCCGTTCGTCGACGACGAAGGGGATTTGCTCGTTGCGATCGACAAGCTGATTGGCGCCGGCAGGGCTACGCACGCCGTGAAGCTGGTCGGCCGGTCCTTCGGCAAGAACGTTGCGCATGATGTCCTTGCCCGCATTCTGGTCGCGGCTGCGAAGGAGCCGTGGGCAGAGGCAGATGTCGTTAACGACATCCAGATGTTTCGCCACTATGTGATCGAGATTCTGAAACGAGTGGATCAGGACGGCGACAAGTTTGAAAACGAAGTGGCGACGGCCGAATGGGCTTTTTTGCCAATGTTCCGGTTTTCAGGCCGCCCGACCCATGCACTTCACAAACGGCTAGCCAGTTCGCCAGCATTCTTCGTGGAAGTGTTGAGCGCTCTATATAAGCCGTCCAAAGACAGCGGTATCGAGGAACCGCCGCCAGCGGACATCGACCGAGCCAGGGCCATCGCCTCGCACGCACACGAGCTGCTGCGGACATGGCGTCGCGTGCCCGGATTGCGGGACGATCAGTCGGTCGACGCGGCGGCGCTTGAAGCATGGGTTAGCGAGGCCCGCTCCCTTAGCGGGCAGGTCGGGCGAACTGCGATCGGCGATCAGCAGATCGGACAAATGCTTTCAGGGGCGCCGGTTGACCCCGACGGTGCATGGCCGATTATCGCTGTCCGGGAAGTCATAGAAAACACGCGCAGCAGGGAACTCGAACGAGGTCTCTTGGTCGGCGTCTTGAACGGCCGAGGTGTAACAAGCCGCGGAATGACCGACGGCGGCGAACAGGAGCGCGATCTGGTTGCGCGGTATCAAAGATATGCCGAAGCCGTAGCATTTGAATGGCATCGTACGGCGGCAGTCCTATCTCAGATAGCTAAACATTATGAGAATCAGGCCCTGCGCTTTGATGACGACGCAGAGCGGAATGATTGGTGACTATCCGGCTTCCCCGATCTCATTTGGCAAGGCGTGAACAGCCGTTCGACTCCCTGGTAGGGTTCAGCGCTGAGGGTGCGAGAGCTTTGGTGCGGGCGACCGGAATCGAACCGGTATGGGGTTGCCCCCGACGGATTTTCTTACCACTTCGGCTTTCGCCGCCGCCTCTTGGCGTTTGTGGTCTGGACTATCCCTTCACCATGCTCCGAACGTGGAGGTTAGGTGCTGCCCGTCTAGTCTCTACACCTTCCCCGGTTGGGGCTTGGCTCGGGATTGCCATGTGACAGGTTTCCCCGAATTTGGGCAGTTCTACACCTGCGGTTTCCCGCAGGGCACTCAGTCAGCTTAAGTCCGTTGCGTCTACCAGTTTCGCCACGCCCGCAAAGCCATCTGGTTCACCTATAGTCGGGCCGTTTCGGCTAGCCAAGCGACTTTTCGCAGAGGTGGATTGTCCGGCTGGCTTCGTCCTCGCCTTGCTTGGCGGTTGCTTTGAAGGGCGCGCCTTACGGATGTTGATGGCCGACGCATCCAAGGTGTTCTTGAGGTGCGAGGCGTAGAATTTCTCGATCATCTCGACGCTGGTGCGACAGTTCTTGGCGATCTGATAGATGTCCGCGCCTTCCATGAGCCGCATGCAGATATAGGTGTGCCGCA
>CAZNNJ010000046.1:0-15700 GCA_964574305.1 uncultured Rhodospirillales bacterium
GAGGGAGCGCGGTGCGGTGGTAGAAGTGGCTGGACGTCACGCTGACCAGCGTGTTCGGCATGACCGGCGCCGTGCTGCCGCACATGTAGCGCGGCAAGGGCGGCGCCATCGTCAACAACGCCTCGGTGCTGGGCTGGCGCGCGCAGGAGCTGCAGTCGCACTATGCCGCGGCCAAGGCCGGCGTCATGGCCTTCACCCGCTGCGCGGCCATCGAGGCGGCGGAGCAGGGCGTGCGCATCAATGCCGTCGCCCCGTCGATCGCGATGCACGAGTTCCTGAACAAGGTGACCTCGTCCGAGCTGCTGGCCGAGCTGTCGGCGCGCGAGGCGTTCGGCCGCCCGGCCGAGACCTGGGAGATCGCCAACGCCATGGTGTTCCTGGCCTGCGACCTCTCGAGCTACATGACCGGCGAAATCCTCTCAGTCTCCAGCCAGCGAGCGTAATGTTGCCGCATATCTTCAACAGCCCATCCGAACTCGCTCCCGCGCTCGGCCAGACTTTCGGCCCGACCGAGTGGGTCACGATCGAACAGGACCGGATCAACAAGTTCGCCGACGCGACCGAGGATCATCAGTGGATCCATGTCGACGTCGAAAAAGCTAAGACCGGCCCGTTCGGCGCCCCGATCGCGCATGGCTTCCTGACCCTGGCGCTGACCAACCTGTTCCTGCCTCAGCTGATCGAGGTGCGCGGCATCGCGATGGGGCTGAATTACGGCCTGAACAAGGTCCGCTTCCCCGCCGTCGTCCCCGCCGGCACCCGCATCCGCGGCAAAGGCGAGCTGATCTCGGTCGAGAACGTGGCGGGTGGCGCCGTTCAGTCCATCATGCGCATCACGGTGGAAGTCGAAGGCAACGCCAAGCCGGCCTGCATCGCCGAGGCGATCAGCCTGTGGTATCCGGCTTAAGTCTTTAGGAACTATTCTTTATCGTCATGGCCGGGCTTGACCCGGCCATCCACGCGGTTCCGCCTGCGCCGACGTCGGACAAGTGCACTGTCGGCACCCCGTGGATGCCCGGGTCAAGCCCGGGCATGACGGTGTTAGGCTGGCGCCTCTTGCTGGTGCTTTTCGGATTTTAGCACGACGACCGGGCGTCCATAGCGCGTGAGGATCACCTCTTCGCCGGCTTCGGCACGGCTAACCAGCTCATACCACTGCACTCGTGCCTTGCTGATCGGGACGTGCATGCGAAGCTCCCCATAAGCTGATCTAGACAATACCAACCATCGGCTCGCTTAGACAGCCTAACTCCCAACCCTTTTCTGCATCGCGGGCGCCAAAAACTCCATCAGCCGCTTCGTCCTGCTATCCGGTGGGACATCGTCGCGGACCAGCAGCCACAGCTCCATCGACAGTTCCGGCTCGATGTCGCGGATGCGGACCAGGGCGGGTTCGCGGTCGGCGACGAAACACCACATATGGCCGATGCCGAGGCCGCACAGCACTGCCTCCTTGAAGGCGTCCCAGCTGTTGACCTCGGCGCTGATCTTGGCGGCGTCTGGCAGATTGGCCCTGAGCCAGCGGGCGGAGGCGGAGTTGGCCGCCTCCTTGCCCCAGCCGATCCAGTCATGGTCCTGGAACCTATGGCCCGGGGGCAGGGCGTCGAGATAGCGCCTGGCGGCATAGAGCGCCTGCGGCAGCACGCCGATGCGGGTGCCGCGGACATTCTCCGGCTTGTAGGGCACCAGGCAGATACCGAGATCGGCCTTGCGCTGGAGCACGTTGGTCAGCGCGTCGCGGGCAGTCAGCAGCTCCAGCTTGATGTCGGGATCGGATTTGCGGAAGGCGAGCAACTCGCCCATGAACTCGGTGCCGATCTCGCCCGAGACGGCGATCCGGACCGTGCCGCTCAGCCGCTCGTGCGGCGTCGCCAGCCGTTCGTTCAGCCGCTCGATCTCCCGCTCGATCCCCTCGGCGCATTCCAGCACCGCGCGGCCGGCGGTGGTCGGGCGATAGCCGGCGGGGGTCTGCTCGAACAGCGAAATGCCGAGTTCCGCCTCAAGCGCATTGATGCGCCGGCCGATAGTCGTACGGTTGACCTGCAGCCGCGCCGCGGCATGGGTATAATTGCCCGCGCGCACGGCGCCGATGAAGTATTTTAGATCGTTCCAATCCAGCATAAGTGCAATTTTGCACACTCACTGTGCGAACAAAAACATTTTTTTCCATTTCGGGGCACACTAAATTGACAATCGTCAGGTCTGCGTCGGGCGCGGACCACCGGGTTTGGGGAGGATTTGATGGCGACGACGAAAGATTATGGCTTGGGAGAGTTCACCTTCCCGCGCGGCTGGTTCGTGGTGGCCGAGGCTTGGGAGCTGGATAACGGCCCGATCGGGGTCCGCTTCTTTGCCAAGGATTTCGTGATCTATCGCGGCCAGAGCGGCAAGGTCGTGATGCTCGATGCCTACTGCCCGCATATGGGCACGCATCTGTGCAAGAACACGACCTCCTACATCGTGCGCGACGGCACCCAGATCCACGGCGATTCGATCCGCTGCCCCTATCACGCCTGGAGCTTCGGCGCCGACGGCAAGTGCGACGACATTCCCTACGCCAAGCGCATCCCCGCCGCGGCGAAGGTCGAGTCCTACACGGTCGTCGAGCAGGCCGGCATCATCTTCATGTGGCATGACGAGGAGGGGCTGGAGCCTGACTTCAAGCTGCCTGCCATGCCTGAATGGGATGACCAGTCCTATGTCCGCTGGAAGCTCGACCATATGGGCCAGCTGAACATCCACGGGCAGGAAGTGCTCGACAACATGACCGACTATGCGCATTTCGTACCGGTCCACGGCTCGACCGACTGCGCCTATTTCGAGAATGAATTCCGCGGTCCGGTCGTGGTCCAGCGCTTCGGCGCCGGCCACCGCACCTTGGTAACCGACGGCAATATCCTGGAGACCGACACCTGGTACACCGGTCCCGGCATCCTGACATCGCGGATGAAGGGCAAGCACCCATCTTTAATGATCATCGCCAACACGCCGATCGAGGACGGTGTGACCAAGGTGTGGCATGGGCTGATGGTCTATTCGGGCAAGGAGGTTGCGACCGAGGAGGATATTCCGATGGGCCGCGCCTATCAGGAGGCCAGCCGCCAGGCCTTCGCCCAGGATTTCGAAATCTGGACCTACAAGCGGCCGGCAATCCAGATCCTGCAGCTTCCGGAAGACGGTCCGTTCAACAAGCAGCGCGTCTGGTACTCGCAGTTCTTCAACCCGCGGGTGAAGGCGCCGCTGATCCAGGCCCGCGTCAACGGCATCGCCCCGACCAAGTACCAGGGCGAATCGCCGGAGCGGGAACAGCGGCCGTTCGATTCGATCGCGGCGTAGCAATGAGCAGCAGCGGGGTCGAAGGCATCAAGCGTGGGTTAGCCGATCTTCGAGCGGGGATGGTGATTCCCCTTGAGGAAGCGATGGCCGAGCTTGATGCCGCGATCGACGCGGTAGCCGCTGGCTATAATGCGATGGCGCTGGATTCGCGGCGCGAACGATCCGCTCTGGAGTGGTGCGAAGCGCTTATCGGCGACGGAACGTGTCATTTTAGGCGGACGCGACGCTAAACCACGCTCAGAGCATCATAAGGCGTAGCTCGCGCGCAGTGTCGACTAAGCCGACACGTTCGAAGAGTTCCAGCAGCGCCTCCAGCGTGATCGGCGGTTTGATCAGGCTGGCCTGTTGACCATGTACCGAACCAGGCTCAATCCGGCAGCGGCTCGGTGGCGTCGCCGCTCAGCGGGTATTCTAGGAATTCGACCAGCAGCGGGTCGCCGGGGCGTTCCAGATAGGCGTAGGCGATGTCGGGGCGCAGGCGGTCGCGCCAGATGGCCTTGTAGCCGTGCTGCTCGAGCTTATCGACCCAGACGTCGCAGTCGTCGACGCGGAACTGGACATGGTGCATGCCTTCCCGCCCGCTCTCCAGGAAGTCGCGGTGCGGCGTGTCGCCGGAGATCCACTGGATCAGCTCGATCTCGACATCGCCGGAATGGCCGAAGGCGATGGCGAGCTCGTATTCGCTGCGCGGCTGGCCCTTGTACGAGGCCCACTGCTTGGCGAATTCCGGCGGGGTCTTCTTGAACGGGCCGAACAGCGGCTCATAGAAGGCGATCGACTGGTCGAGGTCGCGCACCGCGAACCCGATCTGGGCGATCTGCGGCAGGCCAAGCTCGCCGAACAGTGGGCGGTTGGGGACTGGTGTCGGCATGATTTCCCTCCTTAGGCCATGAGATCGGACAGCTTGACCACCGAGCATTTCGGGATCGGATGGCTCTTGGCGTCGACCCAGCGCATCAGGATCGTGCCGCTGGTATGGCCGGCCGTATCGAGATAGTTGCCGACGCCCTTGTCTTCTGCCGCGATCACGATCTTGACCGAGCCGTCCGCATTGTACCTGGCGTTGCCCTTCTGCACATGGACCGGCAGATAGCGGTAGTCGAGCGATTCCCACCACCAATTGTCGAGCTGCAGGTTCCAGAAGGCGCAGTCCGGCACCGGACCCTCGACGACCAGCGCCTCGTCCGGCTTCAGCTCCCAATACATGTGCAGGTAGAAGATCTTCGGGTCGCCGCCGATCTTGATCCAATGTTCCTGCTCGGTGGTGATCCAGTCATTCGGCTTGCGCTTGAAATCCTCCGACAGGATGGCGAAGGCACGGGCGGTGCCGGTGACGAAGGCCGCGGCTTCCTGCAGGCCTGTGTCCAGCGCCTCGGCGGTCAGCGGCTTCGGATGCTTCGGCCCGCCGATCTGCTCGATATGCGCCGTCGCCGGGATTTCGGTCGCGCGGTCGAGGAAAGTCTGGCGGCCCAGCAGCATGGTCGAGTCCGGCGACAGCCTCAGCCAGTTCTTGCCCTTGCGGGTCTGGCTCAGGATGATCTCATAGGTCCCGTCCGGCTCGACCACCAGGGAGTGGCTGTCCAGCTCGCCGATCGAGGACATCGTGCCGTCGGTGGTGTAGCGGTTGGCCTTGGTGCCCCAGCTGAAATAGGGAACCGTGCCGCGCTTGCCGAACAGCCGGTATTCCTTCGTCCCGTCGATGGTGACGTTGTGATAGATATTGTCCGGATTGTCGGCGCCGATCTTGGCCGTCTGATGCGACAGGGAATAGATGCAAGGGAAGTCGGTATCGGCGAATTCCAGCTTGCTCTCCAGCCCCAGCCGCAGCAGGCGCGAGAGGTAGCGCCAGCCCTCCGCGCGGTCGAGCTCGGTGGACGGCGCGCCGTGCCCCAGCACATGCTGCCCCGCCGCCTTCAGCGCGTCGCAGAAATCCTCCCACGCCTTGCCGCTGATGACGCGCGAGACATGATCTTGACCGCTCATGATGCCTTCCCCAATGCGTTGTGCTGTCTTGCGTTATGGCGAACCGATGTCAGTCGTCACAGGATGAAGCGCTCCCGGTACGACTTGAAATCCTTCTCCAGCTCGGGCTCCGACAGGCCGAACTGCTCCAGCGTGTAGTGGTGGGCGGCGCGCTTGTCGCGGGCGTTCTCCTGCAGCCACTCTTTCATGCCATCCTCGACCTCGGGCGTCATCTCGACGCCGAGCTTGGCCAGCACGGGCCGTGCCTGGTCGAGCGGGGCCTTCACCAGATCCTCGTACTTGATATCGATAAAGCGGTGCGGCCCGATACGCTCGCGCGCCGCTTCATAGCGCTCCAGGAATCCGGCCCAGCGCTTTTCGGTAAAGCGGCCGAACTCGACATCGTCCACCCGGTCCGAATTCATGTGGACCAGCGAGTTGGTCATGCTGCAATAGGACGGCACGGTCGACATCGGATCGCGATGGGTGGTGATGACGGTCGTCTCCGGGAACACCTTGAACAGCGTGTCCAGGGTCGGCAGGTGGCCGGGCGTCTTCAGCACCCAGCGCCCGCCATGCCGGGCCACATCCTGCCACTGGAAGAATTTGAGGATGGTCTTCAGGTCCTCATAGGCCTTGGTGTGGTCAAAGGCACCGAGCCATGCGGAATAGCTCGGCGTGTACATCGCCGATTCCGGCATCGTGCCGACGAAGACCTGGTCCATGATGATGATCTCTTCATCCGGCGCGTCGATCGCGAACGGATGGATCGACATCATGCCGGCGGCGACATAGCCCTCCATCACCTTGGTCGCCAGCGCCCGGCGCTCGACCGGGTTGCCGCGCTCCTCCCCCGCGAACGGTGCATAGAACTGGGTTTCGTACCATTTGATGCTGTTGAAGCCGGGGGCGTTGGACAGCATGCGGTGGAACATCGTGCTGCCGGTGCGCGGCAGGCCGACGATGGTTCCGGCGACCGTTACCTTCTCGTCATTGATCTCTGGATTGCGCTTCAGCGCATCCTGGAGGCGCAGCCGGCTGACCAGGCCATGAACCATGCGGCCGCTCTGGTTGGCGATGCCGGCAGGGCTGAGCTTCGCCTCCTTGTGCATCGACTCCAGCAGCTTGTTCATCGGCTCCAGGAACCACAGATCGCCGAAGTCGCTGAGGCCTGCCTGCTGCCTGGCTTCGCTCAGCACCCGCTCTTCGGTCAGGTCTTTCAGTTCGGTAATAGCCATCGTCGCGTATCTCCCCCACGGCCATGTCCTGGCCATGGCGGGCACATAACCACCCGCGCGGCAGGGGATCAAGGGGAAGCTGGCGGCGACTGGCATAGTGCCAGCATCTGCGCTATTTCCTGTCCCGTGTTTCCGGCAAAGCGATGGCATTGCTGCATTGCAGCAGCAAGACTCGTAGCCGAGAACGTTACGCGCTACGTATTCGTTGGCCTTTCCGCGGGGATCAATCATGGCGACTGCCGACCAACTCGAAGCCTACAGCACCGAGCTTTATGAGGCTCTGCGCGCCCGCAAGACGATCGTGCCGCTCTCGACCCGCTCGCCTGAGCTGACCATCGATGATGCCTATCGCATCTCGCTGGGTTTCCTGCAGAAGCGGCTGAATGACGGCGAGAAGGTCATCGGCAAGAAGATCGGCGTCACCTCCAAGCCCGTGCAGGACATGCTGAATGTCCGCCAGCCTGATTTCGGCTTCCTGACCGACGTCATGGAAATTCCCGACGGCGGCACCGCAGTGATCGCCGAAGCCCTCATCCAGCCGCGCGCCGAGGCTGAGATCGCCTTCATGCTGAAGAAAGACCTGAAAGGCCCCGGCGTCAGCATGCAGGACGTGCTCGACGCCACGGAGTACATCATGCCGTGCTTCGAGATCGTCGACAGCCGCATCGCCGACTGGAAGATCAAGATCGCCGACACGGTAGCTGACAACGCTTCCTGCGGCGTCTTCGTGCTCGGCACGGCGCATGCCGATCCGCGCGATTTCGACCTCGCCGCGCTCAAGGTCACAGTGACCAAGAACGGCGTGCCGCTGTCCGAAGGCTACGGCTCGGCGGTGCAAGGCTCGCCGCTCGCCGCGATCGCCTGGCTCGCCAATACGCTGGGCCCCTATGGCGTCACGCTCAATGCCGGGGACGTCGTCCTGTCCGGGTCGCTGGTGCCGTTGGAACCGGCGCGGGCGGGGGATATATTCGCCATGGAACTGTCGGGTGTCGGCGCCACCTCGATCCGTTTTGCTTGAAGTACGCCGGAGAGAAAGTCATATGACGCAAAAGGTTAAATGCGCGATCATCGGGTCGGGCAATATCGGCACCGACCTGATGATGAAGCTGCTCAACAAGGGCAAGCTGCTGGAATTGGTCGCGGTTGTCGGCATCGATCCTGAATCCGACGGCCTGGCCAAGGCGCGCGCCCGGGGGCTCGAGGCGATCGACAGCGGCATCGACGGGCTGGTGGCGTCGCCGCACTACAAGGATATCGGCATCGTCTTCGATGCGACCTCGGCTTACGCGCATAAGCACCACAATGAAATTCTGGCCCGCGACGGAAAGCGCGTCATCGACCTGACACCGGCGGCGATCGGCCCGCTGACCATTCCGCCGGTGAATGGCGAGGTCAACCTGGATGCGCAGAACGTCAACATGGTGACGTGCGGCGGCCAGGCGACGATCCCGATGGTGGCCGCGGTCTCCCGCGTGTCGCCGGTGCGCTATGCCGAGATCGTGGCCTCGGTCTCGTCCCGCTCGGCCGGTCCCGGCACCCGTGCCAATATCGACGAGTTCACCCGCACCACGGCGCGCGGCGTCGAGGTGGTGGGCGGCGCCGACAAGGGCAAGGCGATCATCATCCTGAACCCGGCCGAGCCGCCGATGATCATGCGCGACACGATCTTCACCCTCTGCGACGACATCGAATTCTCGGTCATCGAGGAGTCGGTGAAGCAGATGGTCGCCGACGTGCAGACCTATGTTCCGGGCTATCGCCTGAAACAGGAGGTGCAGTTCGAACGTTTCGGCGACAACCGTCCGGTCCATATTCCGGGCTATGGCGACTTCACCGGGGTTAAGACCTCGATTTTCCTCGAGGTCGAGGGCGCCGGAGACTACCTGCCGCCCTATGCCGGCAATCTGGACATCATGACCGCCGCCGCCCATGGCACGGCGGAGCTGGTCGCCAAGCGCCTTCTTGGCTTGCACTGAACGGATATAGAGCCATGCGATACGATCCCACCCAGACCAAGATCTACGTCCAGGACGTCACGCTGCGCGACGGCATGCATGCCATCCGGCACATGTACGGCATCGACCATGTGAAGGCGATCGCCAAGGCGCTGGACGAGGCCGGCGTCGACGCCATCGAGGTGGCGCATGGCGACGGGCTGAACGGCGCCAGCTTCAATTACGGCTTCGGCGCCCATACCGACTGGGAATGGCTCGAGGCCGTCGCCTCGGTGATCAAGACCGCCAAGCTGACCACCCTGCTGCTGCCCGGCATCGGCACGGTCGACGAGCTGAAGCGCGCCTATGACATCGGCGTCCGCTCGGTCCGCATCGCCACCCACTGCACCGAGGCCGATGTCGCCAAGCAGCATATCGACGCCGCCCGCAAGCTGGGCATGGACGTCTCCGGCTTCCTGATGATGTCGCACATGGTCACGCCGGAGAAGCTGGCCGAGCAGGCGCTGCTAATGGAGGCCTACGGCGTCCACTGCGTCTATGTCGTCGATTCCGGCGGCGCGCTGGACATGGACGGCGTGATCGAGCGGCTTGAGGCCTATGACCGGGTGCTGAAGCCGGAAACCGAGCGCGGCATCCACGCCCACCACAACCTGTCGCTGGGCGTCGCCAACTCGATGGCCGCGGTCACCACCGGCGCGATCCGGGTCGATGCCTCGCTGGCCGGCATGGGCGCCGGCGCCGGCAATGCCCCGCTCGAGGTCTTCGTCGCCGCCGCCGAGCGCAAGGGCTGGAAGACCGGCTGCGACGTGTTCAAGCTGATGGATGCGGCCGAAGACCTCGTCCGCCCGCTGCAGGACCGCCCGGTGCGCGTCGACCGCGAGACCCTGGCGCTGGGCTATGCCGGCGTCTATTCCAGCTTCCTGCGCCATGCCGAGACCGCGGCCAAGAATTACGGCCTCGACACCCGCACCATCCTGGTCGAGCTCGGCCGCCGCCGCATGGTCGGCGGCCAGGAAGACATGATCGTCGACGTGGCGCTGGACATCCTGAAGAGCCAGGGCCGGGAAGCGCCGACCTCGGTCTAAGAGGCCTGGACTTCGGAAACAGAAGCGGCGCTGGGCCTCCCAGCGCCGTTTTTGCTAGGCGGGAAGAACGGATCGACCAACTGAACCGCCAGGTTGGTCGAGACCGGCGTGTCGGTGCCGTAGGCCTCGGGCCAGCGCTTCTTCGGCATATAGTAGGTACCGAACAGCCGGTCGAGCCAGGGCAGGGTGGCGGCATAGTTGCGGTCGGCCATCTCGCCCAGCGTATGGTGCCAGTGGTGGAAAGCCGGGGTCGCCACCAGCCATTCCAGCGGGCCGAAACGCCAGCGCACATTGGCGTGGACGAAGAAGCCCCAGAAAGTGCCGGCGAACACGATCGCGAGCGGCAGCAGATCGCCCGCCTGGGTCGGCGGATTGGCGAGGCCCAGCAGGAAGATCAGGATATAGCCGCAGAACCGCGTGAACATCATGTCGAGCGGGTGGGCGCGGCTGTTGACCAGGAAGTCGATCTCCTCGGCGCTGTGATGCACCGCATGGAAACGCCACAGGAACGGCCACTCATGCGTCCAGCGATGCCCCCAATAGGCCCCGATCTGGGCCGCCAGGAAACCGCCCAGAAGCTGCGCCCAGACCGGCATCGCCGCGACCCACAGATGCACATGCCAGGGCAGGACGGCATTGACCGCCAGCCCCAGATAATAGACCGGATAGGCGAGCGCGATGCCGGGCAGCAGGTTGTTCAGGAAGTAATAGGCCAGGTCGGTCGGCAGCCCCTTCCGCGCCACCTTCTGCCTGCGCAGGCTGAAAAGCCGCTCCAGCGGCACGAACACCACCGCCAGGATCGCCAGCCAGATCGCCAGCCGGACGCCGTTGAGCTGGAACGGCGACAGGTGGGTCTGGAGATAGCGGAGAATTTCCATGGCGCCGTCCAAGCTAACATAGCCCCGGGCGGTTGGATATCTGTGCCGGTCTTATTTGACCAACTTGACCAATCCAGGCGAACGACGCATATTGGTCAAGTTGGTCAAAGGTGAGCAAATGTCCGAGATCGTCAGCCTCTACGATGCAAAGACGCATCTTTCCCAATTGGTCGATCGTGCGGCCGAAGGGGAGGAGTTCGTCATTGCCAAGAACGGGACGGCGCTCGCGCGCCTGGTACCTTTGGCGCAGAAGGGAAAGCCACGCAAACCCGCGGGGGCGTTAGGGCTGACCTCGATATCGTCCGATTTCGACGATCCGCTGCCAGACGATCTGCAAGCCTTGTTCGAAGGCCGCTAGCCCTCGCGATGGAGTTGCTGCTCGATACGCACGCTTTCCTATGGTGGGATGCATCCGATCCGCAACTCGGCGCCGCCTGCGTGGCGGCTATCGCCGATCCCGGCAATCGGGTTTTCGTCAGTGCCGCCTCGGTCTGGGAGATTGCCGTGAAGCAACGCGCGGGCCGGCTCCATTTCACCGGCTCGCCTTCCCAGGCAATCGTCCGAAACGGCTTCTTGCCCCTGCCGATCGCAGGTGAGCATGCTGAGGCCGCCGCCGCTTTGCCGCCGATCCACCAGGATCCATTCGACCGGATATTGATTGCCCAAGCCGTGCAAAAGGGGCTGGTTCTGGCAACCGCCGACATTGCCATCAAGCGGTATGCAGTTCCCCAGCTTTCCGCGCGCTAATTATCCGAACGAACGCGGATAGTCTCCCGGTCCCGTGAAATCCGGATCGACGTTGGTCACGCCGGTGATCTGCCACGAAGGATCAGCGCGGCGGATGGAATAGATGTAGCGGCCTTTCTCCATCACCGACTTGTCCGCCTTGTAGCGGACGATGTCGCTCATCAGCAGGGCGTGGTCCTTGGAGAGCAGCCAGGTGTGGACGATCTTGAAGTCGGAACGCACCCAGCCGCGCGCCTTCATGCCGGCGAGCGCGCCGTCGAACTGCTTGCGCACCGCCTCGTCGGTTGGGGCGATCATCGGCGCATGGGCGCCGATCACCATCAGATAGGGCGAGGCGATGTAGCGGCAGACGGTCGCCATATCTTCGTGGTTGAACGCCTCGGCATAGGCCTGGTAGCAAGTCTCGGCTTCGTGGACGAGCATTGGGTCGTCGGCCATCTGGGTCCCCTCCCTTATTTCCTACAGCCCGAAGGCCTTTTTGAGCTCGCTGGCGGCGAAGGCGTGGGCATCGTCGGCCTGGTCGATCGCGCCGTTCATGCTGAAGAAGCCGTGGAACACCCCGTCATAGCGGAGCCGCTTCACCGGCACGCCGGCGGCCTCGAGCTTCGTGGCGTATTCCTCGCCCTCGTCGCGCAGCGGGTCGTACTCGGCGGTGATGACCGTCGCCGGCGGCAGCCCCTCGAGGTTCTCGTGATAGAGCGGGCTCAACAGCGGATCCTCGATATCGTGGCCGGTCGGCACATATTGCTGGCCGAACCACACCATCATCTCCTTGGTCAGGAAATAACCCTCGCCGTTGCTGGTATAGGAAGCGGACTTGAACGCCATGTCGGTGACCGGATAGGTCAACAGCTGATGGCAGACTGCCGGGCCGCCCTTGTCTCGTGCGACGATGGCGACCACGGCCGCCAGATTGCCGCCGGCGCTGTCGCCGGCCACGGCGATCCGCCTGGCGTCGATCTTCAGGGAATCGGCATGCTCCGCCACCCATTTGGTCGCGGCATAGCTGTCGTCGACCGCGGCCGGATAGAGATGCTCGGGCGCTAGCCGGTAATCGACCGACACGACGGTGCAGCCGATATTGTAGCAGAGCCGCCGGCAGGTGCCGTCATGCGAGTCCAGGCCGCCGATGACGAAGCCGCCGCCATGGAAATAGACGATCGCCGGCTGGTTCGGCTCCCGCGAGGCGCGATAGATGCGCACCGCGATCGGCCCGGCCGGGCCCGGAATGGTGGTGTTGGAGATCTCCGCCATCGGCAGTTCGGGTGGCGGGAAACGGCCGGCATCCATCATGCCGCGAAAGGTGACGGCGTCCAGCTCCGACCAGGGCGGCAGCGGCATCTGCGCCATCTGGTCGATCATGAATTTTGCTTTCGGGTCGAGCGGCATACGAAACGTTTCCTCTGTGATGCGCTGTCTTGGGCGGGGCTCCCGGACGCCTGCGTGTGAATATCGCGGCGGCGGAAAGGTCGACAGTCCTGGTGGGTTCGGAGTATGCCGGAATTGTCTGGCGCATGACCAGCACCTTCGAGGAATCACGCTTGCCCGGAACAGGCATGACAGGACCGCTGCTGGTATCGGATTTCAGCAGCTTGCTGAGGGCCTTGTACGCGGGGCCGCTGGAGGAGCCGCCGTGGGACAGCTTCCTCGAGGCCGTCTGCGTGGCGATGAAATCGATGGCGGTGACGCTGATTCTTGAGCCGCCGGCCTCCGAGGGGCCGGGCTATATCATCAACGCTTCCGGCCGCCTGCTCCCTGGCTCGCGGTTCTATCGCGAGCAGTTCTTCTCCTCCGACCCGTTCGTCAAGCTGCCGGAGGGTCAGCCGGTTACGATCTCCGAGTTCTTGCCGCAGGAAGAGTTTCAGGCCAGCGAGTTCAACCAGCTGTTCCTGAAGCCGACCGGCGTGCGCTTCATCCTTGGGCTCGATTTCCGAACCAACACCGACATATTGGCCCGCTTCCGCGTCAGCCGGGGGGAGAACAGCACCGATTTCGGCGCCGAGGAGCGGGCGCTGGCGTCGCTGTTGCTGCCGCATCTGCGCCAATCGGTCGAGATTTTTGCCCGCCTTTCGCGCGCCGCGTCGGAGCGCACGCTCTATGCCGGCACGCTCAATCAGATGGCGGTCGGCTCCATTATCCTGGATGGGCATGGCAAGATCCTCGACAAGGACCGCATCGCCGATCAGCTTCTGAAACAGGCCGACGGCGTATCGTCCGTCAGCGGCATGCTGAGCCTCAACGACCGCGCGGCCTCGGCGCGGCTGCAAGAGACGATCCGCCGGATCGCCGAAAGCGAGAAGCGCGGCGAGCGCTCCCTGGTTGAGGCGATCCGGGTCGAGCGGCCGTCGGGCAAGCGCGATTTCGGCCTGATCGTGAAGCCGGCGCCGCAGCCGCGCTATCTCGATGAGCAGCATATCCCGGCGATCGTCGTTTTCATCAGCGATCCCGACCGCCATACCGCGATGGCCCCCGCTTCGCTCGCCAAGCTGTTCGGTCTGACCCCGGCCGAGGCCGCTTTTGCGGTGCTGCTCGGGGATGGGCTGACATTGGACGAGGCGGCGGCCGAGCAGTCGATCGCACGAAACACAGCACGCGCCCATCTGCGCTCGATCTTCGCCAAGACCGGCGTTTCCCGCCAGACTCAGCTGGTGCGCCTGATCGTCACCAGCCTGGCGCAACTCGGCTCCAGCGAATTGGCGTCTAGTCTGAGTTAGTTATGGTGCGCGGGGCGGCTGTTCCAATATATAGATGACATCCGGCGCCGGGACCGCGCCGGAGAAGAAGGGAAGAGTACTCATGCAAGTTTCCAATACCGCCTCGGCAGAGCTGATCGCCGGCATGAAGCAGGCGATGCGGCGTCTGGCCGCCTCGGTCGTGGTGGTGACCGCCCGCGACGGCGACACGCGCTATGCAATGGCCGCCTCGTCCTGCACCTCGCTGTCGATGGAACCGCCGTCGCTGGTGCTCTGCGTCAACAAATCGGCCTCGATCTATCCGATCCTGGATCACGGCAAGGATTTCTGCATCAACGTGCTGTCCGGCGCGCATGAGGCGGTATCGATCGCCTGCAGCGGCGCCGTGAAGGGGGAGGCGCGCTTCGAGACCGGCGACTGGCGGAACGACCCCGATACCAATACGCCGTTCCTGGGCGATGCTCAGGCCAGCCTGATCTGCGCGGTGGACGACATCCACCATTACGGCACGCACGGAATTTTCATCGGCAAGGTGAAGCGTGTGCATCTGCATGGCGACGTCTATCCGCTGATCTATATCGACGGGCGTTACTCGTCGGTGATCGAGATGGCTAAGGCCAACGCCTGATCGAACCGATTCCGCTATCGTGACCGACCGGGAGCATCGTCGTCATGAGGCTGGTCATCTCGACGAGGAACCTCTTCCCGACCCCGGTCGCGTCGGTCGACACGCCGGACGCCGAGGCGCGCAACGCAGAGCTGCGCGCGCTGATCCTGGAGCGGCGCCGAACCGCACCGGCGATCCAGGCCTCCAACGACGGCGGATGGCATTCTGACCGCGAACTGCTGACATGGGGTGGCGTGCGTGCGGCCGAGGTGGCGAACATGGCGCGTGCCGTTGCCAGCCATCTTACCCGCGACACGGCGGGGCGCGAGGTGAAGCCCGACTGGACCGTCTCGGCCTGGGCCAATGTGAACGGCCCGGGCGACGGCAATATCTGCCACTACCACCCCGGCTGGTTCTGGTCGGGCACCTATTATGTCGACGACGGCGGGGCTACGCTGGACAATTCTGCCGGCGGCGACTTCGAGATGCTGGATCCGCGCGGCGCGGCTCCGGCCATGTTCGCGCCGGCGCTGGCCTATGCGGGGGAAGGGGGCCGCGCCACCGGCCCCATCGAATGGATCAGGCCGCGCGCCGGCCTGCTGGTCCTTTTTCCTTCCTGGCTTCAACACCAGGTGCGCGCCTATCGGGGCACGCGGGAGCGCATCTCGATCGCGTTCAATCTGGGGGCATAGGGCGGCGACAAACCGTAGGGCGGATGAGGGGTAGCGTAATCCGCCGCGCAAAATCGCCGATTGTGCGGGAACCTGAGCGCCGTTCCGTCGTGGAATGCGGTCAGAATGGTGCATCGTTCCCTCGTTTCGGGACTTCTGTTGGTTGCCGCTTGCGGCGCCCCTCCCCCCGCGCGCACGTCGCCACGTAGCAGCAACGGAGTCATCACGAAGGCGTCTCTGGCAGCTGCGAACACATCCGCGGGGGCGAATTCCGAGAGGGGCTCGCTCGCCGTCTTCGACCAGCTCGTCGCGATGGTTCGCCGCTACCACGTCTTTGCTCCGCAGACGGAGAAGAACCTAGGCAAGTCGTGGGAAGACGACCTGCCGCGGCTACGCACCGAGTTCGCTGCAGCGAAGGACAACGACGCACTCACCGTCGCCCTGTTTCACTTCGGAAACAGCCTTCACGACGTGCATTGCATGTTCCGGCCGAAAGATCGCGGCGGACGCATCAAGCTCGGATTCCGC
>CAZNNJ010000047.1:0-13410 GCA_964574305.1 uncultured Rhodospirillales bacterium
GCTGTTCTCGCCCGCCCCGGCTTCACGGCTGATGAAGGTGTGGCTGCGCAGCGCGCTGTGGGCCGCGTTGGGCTCAAGCGCCATCTGCGGCTTCGCCAGGTTGCCCCGTTCCCAGGGCTCGATTTGCGTGCAGCCTTGGAGGGCGAGGGCGGCGGTGGCCACCAGCATCCATTTGAGGGCTGCGCTCACGGCGTGGCGCTTTCGGCCAGCAAAGCTTCCAGCTTGGCCTTCAGCGCCTCCGCGTCGTCGGGGCGGAAGCCCTTATGCACTTCGCGGACGACGCCCTTGCGGTCGACCAGGAACGAGCTCGGCATCGTCGCGACGCCGAAATCCTTGGCGCATTGCCCATCGGGTCCGTGCGCCCCTTCCGGTCCGCGCGCGACTTCGAACTCGGCCGGATGGCGGTCGAGGAAGCGGGCGCCGTCGGCCGCTTTCTCGTCCATGTCGATCGCCACGACGCGCAGGCCCCGCCCGCCATAGCTGCGCTGAAGCTCGTTCATGAATGGGAACGACGCCAGGCAGGGCGCGCACCAGGAGGCCCAGAAATCGACATAGAGAACCTGGCCGCGCAACGCATCGAGGGAGACGGGCTTGTCCGCGCCGTTCAGCGTCAGGGCGCAGGGCGGCGCCGGGTTTTCAGCGGCGGGCGCCGCCGCCAACGGAAACAAGATGGCGACGGCTGCCAGCTTCAATCGCCGCCGGATGGCCGTTTCGCCTATTCTATGCTGCCCCATCGCCAATAATCCCTCTGGCCGGTTCTTGTGCTGGATTCGCCGAATGACGGCAGCAATCCGACGCCACGGGCCGACCTTATATTCCCGCGCGTTGTCACGAACATGCGTCGGATTCTACAGATTTTCCGCCGCCACCGTAACGCCGTGTAACACTGCAATATCCGGGAAGCATTCGCCTCTCATTGTCCGTATCGCCCGCCATGGGCCAGACAGGGAAGGACGACAATGAACGAAATGATTTTAGACCACGACGGTGGTTTGACCGGTGATCTGGACGTGATCGAAAAGCGGCTGATCGCGCGCCGCAGAGCGCTGGGGCTGCTTGCCGGCTTTTCGGCCTCCGGCCTGCTGGGCAGCCGCGCCTGGGCGGCGTCCTGCATCGCCGATGCGGCGGAAACGTCGGGCCCTTATCCGGCGGATGGAACCAACCGGTCGTCCGGGGCCACCTCCGATATTCTGACCCAGTCCGGCATCGTGCGCAGCAATATCAGGCGCAGCTTCATCGGCACCACGACCCTGGCGCAGGGCGTCCCGCTCAAGCTGACCCTGACATTGGTCAACACCAATGCCAGCTGCGCCGTGCTGTCGGGCTATGCGGTCTATCTCTGGCATTGCGACCGCGCCGGCCTCTATTCGCTCTATACCGCGCCCAGCGAGAGCTATCTGCGCGGCGTCCAGGTCACCAACGCCAACGGCAAGGTCGCCTTCACCACGATCTTTCCCGGCTGCTATTCCGGGCGCTGGCCGCATATCCATTTGGAGATATTCAAGACGCGCGCCCTGGCCACCGTCGGCACCAAGGCGGTGCTGACATCGCAGCTGGCGCTGCCCAGCGCCGTCGCGACCACGGTCTACAACACCGCCAGCGGCTACAGCGCCAGCATCGCCAACTTCAAGAAGATCACCCTTGCGACCGACAATGTGTTCCGCGACGACACCGCGGCTCAGCTGGCGGCGATGACGCCCACGATGACCGGCAGTGTTTCCGCCGGCTATGTCGCGACGGCGACCGTCGGCGTGCCGGTTTAGGCGGCGGTCTTCAGCGGCCCGGCGCGCAGCAGCATGCCGAACAGGTCGCGCGGCTCGTCCGGGTCGGCCAACAGGTCCAGCTCCTCGTAAAGCCCGGTGGCGCGCAGCTGCTCGTTGACATAGCGCAGCGCCGAGAAGTCCTCGACCGCGAAGCCGACGGAATCGAACAGGGTGATCTGCCGTGCGTCCCGCCGCCCCGGGGCCAGGCCGGCAATCACCTGCCACAACTCGGTCACCGGATGGTCGGGGGCGAGCTGCTGGATCTCGCCCTCGATCCGGGTCTGCGGCGTATATTCGGTGAAGATGGCCGCGCGCCTCAGGATGTCGGCATGCAGCTCGGTCTTGCCCGGGCAGTCGCCGCCGACCGCGTTGATGTGGATGCCGGCCCCGACCATGTTGTCGGTCAGAATCGTCGCATACTGCTTGTCGGCGGTCACGGTGGTGACGATCTCCGCCCCCTCGACAGCCTCCTGCGAAGACCCGCAGACCGTGATGTCGAAACCGAAGCCCTTGAGGTTGCGGACGCACTTTTCGCTCGCCTTAGGGTCGATGTCGTAGAGGCGCAGCCGGTCGATGCCGAGCAGCGCCTTGAAGGCGACGGCCTGGAATTCCGCCTGCGCGCCGTTGCCGATGATCGCCATCGTCCGCGCACCCTTCGGCGCCAGATGCTTGGCTGCCAGCGCCGAGGTCGCGGCGGTGCGCAGCGCGGTCAGGAACGTCATCTCGGTCAGCAGCAGCGGATAGCCGCTGGCGACGTCGGCCAGCACGCCGAACGCGGTGACGGTCTGCAGCCCGTCGCGCATGTTCTTCGGGTGGCCGTTCACATATTTGAAGCCATAGGTCGCCTTGTCGCTGGTCGGCATCAGCTCGATCACCCCGTCCGGGCTGTGCGAGGCCAGGCGCGGCGTTTTGTCAAACGCCTCCCAGCGCTTGAAGTCGGTCTCGATCGCATCGGCCAGCTCGACCAGGAAGCGCTCGATGCCGATCTTCAGCACCAGCTTCATCATATGGTCGACGCTGACGAAGGGGACGATGTTGAGCTTTTTCTGCATGGCTCAGTAGTTCCGGCTCGGGCGGTCCAGCACGCGGCGGCCCATCAGGCTGGCGGCGAGATCGACCATCAGCAGGGCGGTGCGGCCGCGCTCGTCGAGGAAGGGGTTGAGCTCGACCAGGTCCAGGCTGGTCACCAGCTCGCTGTCATGCAGCATCTCCATCACGAGATGGGCCTCGCGGAAGGTGACGCCGCCCGGCACGGTCGTGCCGACGCCTGGCGCGATCTCCGCATCCAGGAAATCGACGTCGAAGCTGACATGCAGCATGCCGTTCGCGGCGGCCACCGTCTCCAACCAGCCCGACAGCAGCTTGGACACGCCGTTCTCGTCGATGGCGCGCATGTCGAAAATGGTGATGCCGCTGTCGCGCAGCGCCACGCGCTCGGCCGGGTCGACGCTGCGGATACCCATCATGCAGATATTCTCGGGCTTCACCGGCACGGCGAGCGGCGGATAGATGCCGGCGAAGCTCTCGCGCCCGGTGGCATAGGCGACGGGCACGCCGTGCAGGTTGCCGCTGACGGTCGAATCCAGCGTATGGAAATCGACATGGGCGTCGAGCCACAGCACGAACAGCGGCCGGCCAAGCTCGGCGGCGCGGCGGGCATGCCCGGCCAAGGTGCCGGCGCCCAGGCTGTGGTCGCCGCCCAGCACGATCGGCATGCCGTTTGCGCTCTCGCGATAGACCGCCTCCGTCACCGTTTCGATCCAGGCGACGATCTCGGGCAAGTTCTTGATGGCGGTATTGCCGTGACGGACGTCGCGCACCGGCCCGGGGACCAGATTGCCGCGGTCGATGACTTCGAGGCCCAGCCCGGAGAGCGCCCCGGCGAGTTCGGCGGCGCGGAAGGCGGAGGGCCCCATGTCGCAGCCCAGCCGTCCGGTGCCTTGCTGAACCGGAACGCCGATGAGGATGCAGGGCGTGGTGGTCATCGATGGGCTCTCCTTCGCTGTTCGAGAGAGATAGAGGTGGCTTCTGGCGAAATGAATGAGGAATATTGCCAAAAAGCGGTGATCATATTACCAAAACGGCGGGACTTTCCGCCACTCTGGTGAGAGATGGACGATACCGACCGCCGCCTGATCGCTTTGCTGCGCAAGAACGGCCGGCGCAGCGTCTCTGACCTGGCGCTGGACCTCAAGCTGTCGCGCGCCACCATCCGCGCCCGTATGGACCGGCTGGAGCACGACGGCGAGATCGTCGGCTACACGCCGATCCTGCGCTCCGACGTCGTCGCGCTGCCGGTGCGCGGCCTCACCCTGATCGAGGTGGAGGGCCGGGCCGCCGACCGCATCGTCGACGCGCTGGCCGGCTTCACCGAGGTCAGCGCCATCCACACCACCAACGGCAAATGGGACCTGATCGTCGAGCTGGGCACGCAAAGCCTGACCGAGCTCGACGCCGTGCTGCGGCGGATACGGCTGATTCCGGGGATCACGGCGTCCGAGACCAACCTGCTGCTGGCGACGCCCAGGAGCGCGCAAATACGGCAAGAGGCGAGCTCATACAGTTCTTGAAAGCTTTAACCGGATCGCGCACATTTCAAACATGACGATCAAACCCTCGAAATCGGCGAACTCTGGAACATCCAAACATGCTGGGCGTGTATTGGGGCGGAGCGCCGCGACGGGGCACTATGTTTTGCGGCCGGCCTCCAAATCGGGGACGATATCGATCGCTGCAGCCAGGGCCGCCGTCAAAAGCATTTACGACGATAAAAAGAAATAAATTTGGCTGCTGGCGTCGCAACGACGTCGGTTGACGACGTTTTTATCAATTGTCCGTTTGATCGCGATTATGCGCCAATCTTCCGGGCGTTGATCTTCGCCATTCATGCTTGCGGATTTCGTCCGCGCTCGGCCCGTGAGATCGATGACGGCGGTCAGACCCGGATCGACAAGATATTCAAGCTGATCCATGAATGCCGCTATGGGATTCATGACCTGTCGCGGACGGAATTGGACGGCGTCAATAACCTGCCTCGTTTCAATATGCCGCTCGAACTCGGGATTTTTCTTGGTGCCAAGCACTATGGCGGTAAAGTTCACAAACTAAAACGCGTGTTGATCCTTGATGTGGAGCAATACCGCTATCAGCGGTTCATTTCAGATCTTGCCGGCATGGATATTCACGAACATGGCAGGAACCCAGAACGCGCCTTGCGGGAAACCCGTGACTGGCTTGCCAATGTTTCGCGCCGAACGCTGGAAAGTTCTGATCGTCTGGCACGCGTATATGAAAAATTCTTAGCCGATCTTCCGGCGCTGGCTGAGAAATTCGGATGCGCGCATGATGCTATTCCTTATGTCGACTTTGAGCGGATCGTGGTGGGCTGGCTGGTTCAGGTTCCACCTTTGGAATAACCCCTTTCAGCCTAAGCCACCGAAATCCCGCCATTGGCGCTCACCACCTGTCCGGTGATGTGGGAGGCGAGCGGGCTGGCCAGGAAGGCGACGATCGGGGCGATGTTTTCCGGGACGGGGACGCCCAGGCGGGCGCGGCTTTCGGCCTTCTGGAACAGCTTGCGGCTGAATTCGCCCGCCATCACCGCATCGTAGGTCCTGGTGTTGCGGGTGATCGAGGGCGTGACGACATTGGCGCGGATCTTGTGGCGGGCGAGCTCGACCGCCAGCGTCTTCACGAACATGGCATTGCCGGCGAAGGCGGCGCCGATCACCGATTCGCCCGGCGTCGCCAGCTTGGCGGCGTCCGACGCGACCGAGACGATGGCGCCGCCGCCCCGCGCGATCATCATCGGGATCGCCCGATGGCAGCAGCGCATCAGGCTGATCAGCTTGCCCTCCAAGGTCGCCTGCCAGCCCGCCGGGTCCAGACTCATGAACAGGTCGGGTGGGCCGCCCCCGGTCGCGGTATGGACGAGGATGTCGAGGCCGCCGAACCCTGCTCCGATCTCGGCGAACAGCGCGTCGACCTGGGGCTGGTCGGCATAGTCGGCGGCGATGAAGCGGAATTCGGTGCCAGGCGCCAGCGCCACGAGCCGGCTCAGAGCCGCCTCGCCGGCCGCCCTGTCCCGCCCGTTCAGGATCACGGCCCGGGCGCCGCCGCGGCCCAGCAGTTCGGCCGTTGCTAGGCCGATGCCTGAGGTCGAGCCGGTGACGAGTGCGACCCGCCCGGCAAACAGAGTCGAAGCGAACGTTTCGCTCATCGCGCCAGCGTGCCGCCGTCGACCGCCAGCGGGTGGCCGGTGATGAAGCTGGCCTTGGCCGAGCACAGGAACAGCACGGCGTCGGCGACCTCATTCGGCTGGCCGATGCGCTTCATCGGGTGCAGCTTGGCGATCAGCCTGGCATTGTCCGGGTCGCGCGCCGTCACGTCCTGGACCATCGGCGTATCGATCGCGGCCGGGCACACCGCGTTCACCCGGATGCCCTGGGTCGCGCACAGCATCGCGACCGACTTGGTCAACCCGATCACCGCGTGCTTTGAGCCGATATAGGACGGGTGGCCGGTTCCGTTGATGCCGGCGACCGAGGCGGTGTTGACGATCGCGCCGCCGCCGGTCTTCAGCATCTGCGGCACCTCGTATTTCATGCACAGGAACACGCCGCGCGCATTGATCGCGAACGTGTTGTCGAAGATCGTGCTGTCCCAGAACTCGGCCAGCCCGGCCCCGCCCGAGATGCCGGCATTGTTGAAGGCAAGGTCGAGGCGGCCGAGGCGCGCCACGGTCTCGCCGACCATCGCCTCCACCTGGGCCTCGTCCCGGACATCGGCATGGATATAGATCGCCTCGCCGCCGGCCTGTTCGATCATGCCGACGGTCTCCCGGCCGCCCGCATCGGCGATATCGTGGACCGCGACCCTGGCGCCGGCCGCGGCAAAGGCGATGGCCGTCGCCCGCCCCAGCCCGCTGCCGCCGCCGGTCACGAGCGCCACTTTTCCCGCGAATTCCTGCTCGGCCATGTCTCCCCCTTTGAAGCTTGTGAGGACCTTACCCGTCATTGCGAGCGAAGCGAAGCAATCCAGAGTCATTAGCCCAGGACCGATCGGTAAGGCCCTGGATTGCTTCGCTGCGCTCGCAATGACGGTTGCAGGAGGGGTTGGGCCGAAACGATTTTGCGCAGGAAAGTCGCCGCCGAATTTCGCAGATTTGCCTGGATCGGCCGTTTGCCTGCAGGTTAGCGCAAGGCATCCGCCGGAAAACCGGCGAGAATCAGCCATGTGGGGAATGCATGAGCGCCATGCACTCGGGCGACTAAATTCATTCTATGGAAAACAACGAGAGCCGCCCGGAGCCCGGCGCGGCGCATTTGCTCATTCTCAGGGGACTTTAATGACAATCTATTCCGGTCCGGTCTTCGCCATGGCGAAGGAACAGTTCGGCACGATCGCCGATCACCTGGACATCCCGCATGAAGAGCGCGACCGCCTGCTCTATCCCAAGCGCGCCATCACCGTGTCGATCCCGGTCCATATGGACGACGGCTCGACCGCCGTGTTCGAAGGCTACAGGGTGCAGCATCACCTGACCCTGGGCGCGACCAAGGGTGGCGTCCGCTTCGCCCCCAATGTCGATATCGGCGAGGTCGGCGCGCTGTCGGTGTGGATGAGCTGGAAATGCGCGCTCGCCGGCCTGCCTTATGGCGGTGCCAAGGGCGGCGTGACCTGCGACCCGACCAAGCTGACCCGGCGCGAGCTGGAGGCGCTGTCCCGCCGCTATATGCAGGAGATGATCCCCTTCGTCGGCCCGCATACCGACGTCATGGCCCCCGACATGGGCACCAACGAGCAGGTGATGGCCTGGTTCATGGACACCTACTCCATGTATATCGGCCACGCCGTGCCCGAGATCGTGACCGGCAAGCCGGTGGCCGTCGGTGGCACCGCCGGCCGGCGCGAGGCGACCGGGCGCGGCGTCGTCTATCTGGTCGAGCGCGCGCTCAGCCAGCTCAAGATCAAGCCGGCGGGCACCACCGCCATCGTCCAGGGCTACGGCAATGTCGGCAGCGTCACCGCGATCAACCTGGCGCGCCGCACCGGATCGACCATCCTAGGGGTCAGCGACCATACCGCCGCCTATTACGACCCCAAGGGATTGGATATCGATGCGATCGAGCGTTACGTCGCCGGCAATGGCGGTGTGCTGCGCGGCTGGTCGAACGAACTCGCCATCGACCCGATGGAGCTCTTGGAGCAGCCCTGCGACATCCTCGTCCCCGCGGCGGTGGAGCAGGTGATCACCGGCGAGAATGCCGGCCGGATCAAGTGCCGCATCCTGGCCGAGGGCGCCAACGGGCCGACGACGCCGGAGGCCGACCGCATCCTCGACCAGCGCCGCGACGAGATCTTTGTCATCCCCGACATCCTCTGCAATTCGGGCGGCGTGATCGTCTCCTACTTCGAATGGGTGCAGGACATGCAGCAGCTGTTCTGGACGGAGACCGAGGTCAACGACAAGCTGTATCGCCTGCTGGAAATGGCCTTCACCCAGGTGACAAAACGCGCCCAGGCGGAGAAAATCTCCAACCGCACCGCTGCAATGGCGATCGGCGTCGAGAAGGTCCGCGAGGGCAAGCGGCTGAGGGGGCTGTTCCCGTAAGCCCCGCCTTTCCCACACTGTCCCACCGTCATGGCCGGGCTTGACCCGGCCATCCGCGCCCAACCGTTAGCGCCGGCGCACGCGGAACCGCGTGGATGCCCGGATCAAGTCCGGGCATGACGCGAATTATTGTATTGCCTCTCGATCCCGGTGGTATGTCTGTGCCCCTGCACAGGCATACAAATCGGGGAAATCGACATGAAGGCAGTGACGCTGAAGGCGCCGGGTGGGCTCGACAGGTTCGTCGTGGAGGATATTCCTGACGCTCCGCCGCCCAAGGCCGGCGAGATCACCGTTCGCCTTCACGCCAGTTCCCTCAACTATCACGACTATGTCATCGCCATCGGCCAGCTGAAGACCGCCGACAACCGCATCCCGATGTCGGACGGCGCCGGCGAGGTCGTGGTGGTGGGCGAGGGCGTGAGCGAGTTCGCCGTCGGCGACCGCGTCATGGGCATGTTCTATCCCGACTGGCTGCTGGGCGACGCCACGCCGGCGATGACCAGCCGGATTCCGGGCGACACGATCGAGGGCTATGCCCGCGAATATGTCACCGTGCCGGCCCAGGCCTTCACCAAGACACCCCCCGGCTACAGCCATGCCGAGGCGGCGACGCTTCCCTGCGCGGCCTTGACCGCCTGGCGCGGGCTGGTGGTGGCGGGCGGCGGGGTCAAGCCGGGCGACGCCGTCCTGGTCCAGGGCACCGGCGGCGTGTCGATCTTCGCGCTGCAATTCGCCAAGATGGCCGGGGCCACGGTCTATGCCACATCATCCTCGGACGAGAAGCTGGAGCGGCTGAAGTCGCTCGGCGCCGACCATATGCTGAATTACAAATCCGAGCCCAAATGGGGCAAGAAGATCAAAGAGATGACCGGCGGCCGCGGCGTCGACCACGTGATCGAGGTCGGCGGGCCGGGCACGCTGACCCAGTCGATGTGGGCCAGCCGCATGGGCGGGCATATCGCGCTGATCGGCGTGCTGACCGGCATTGCCGGTGAGGTGCCGACCTATCTCCTGTTCTCCAGCCAGCTCCGCGTCACCGGCATCATGGTGGGCAGCCGCAAGGACCAGCTCGACATGAACCGCGCCATCGCCGCCGCTGGCATCAAGCCGGTGATCGATTCCCGCTTCGGCCTGGACGGCATCGCCGATGCCTTCCGCCACCAGGAATCGCAGAAGCATTTCGGCAAGATCTGCCTGGAGTTCTGAACGCGAAAGAAGCCGGACCAAGGGGGGATAGGAATGGCGAAGCGCCTGCTTTCGGCGGCGATTTCGGGGTTCGCGCTGCTGGCTCTTTCCGGCTGCGCAGTCAAGAGGCCGGACGGCCCGCCCGTTCCGATTCAGATGAACGGCGGCACGGTTTATCTCTCGCCGCACGATCCGATCGTCAAAGCCTATCAGCGGATGCTGTGCAAAGGCACGGTCTGCCGGGGGAAACAATTGGTTCAGTTGCGGATTCCGAACGGCCCGGACTATGTGGACGAGAGCGCGCTGCGGATGCCCTATGTAGTAAAGGACGAGATTATCCTCCTGCCCGGGGACGCGGTCTTTGCCGAGGCCGACGAGGGCGCGGACGGCCCGACCAATCTGCGATATGTCGACAAGGTGACCCATCCCGAGAAGACGCTGACCGTGGCGTTCGAGCAGCGGCCGGATATTGCCGGCGGCTACGGAATGCGGCTGACGATCTCCAATCCGTTCGGCAAGGCGCTCAAATACAAAGCTGGGGAAACGCGCCCCGGCGGAGATGCGGAGTTCGCCCTCGGGCTCTGTCCGGTGCCGCCGCACGGGGAAGGCCGGAAGAATTGGCAGTACCCGGTGGCGCAGCTCGTCATCGCGAACTTCTCCTTTGTCCCCACCGAAGAAGCGGAGGCCTGCGCGCCATGACCCGCATTCCCTACGCCGATCCCGCCAAGCTGTCGGAGTCAGCGAAAGCGACCCTGGCGCGTGCGCCGATCAACATCATGCGGATGCTCGCCAACGCGTCGGAGCCGGTGTTCAACGGCTTCGGCCAGTTCTCCGCCGGTTTCTACCAGCCGTCGGATTTGGACCCGGCGCTGCGCGAGGTGGCGATCCTGCGTGTCGGCTATCTCTCGCAGTCCGCCTACGAGGTCTTCCATCACGAGGGGCTGGGCCGTGAGCTGGGCCTGAGCGACGCGCAGATCGCGGCGATCAAGACCGGCCGGCCCGATCCGGTGCTGACCCCGGTTCAGCAGGCGGTGATGGCGTTCGCTGACGACGTGATCGTGAATGTCCGCGCCGGCGACGCGACGCTGGCTGCCGTGCGGGTGCACCTCTCGGACCAGGCCGTCGTCGACCTGATCCTGGTGATCGGACTCTATATGACGGTGAGCCGCCTGCTGGAGACTGCCGGGGTCGAGCTGGACAAGGCGCCGATCGATACGGAGATGACGAGCGGGTGAAAATCCCTCGCCCGCGCAGCGGGAGAGGGAGGGGCCCAGCCGCAGGCTGGGAGGGTGAGGGGGCTTTCATACGCCCAAAATCCCCCTCACCCTCCCATCGCTTCGCGACGGGTCCCTCCCTCTCCCGTTTTCACGGGCGAGGGGTTTTTCTCTAGGCCTTCTTCGGATTGGCGATCGCCATCGCCTTTTGGTAACCCGGCCGCGCCTCGATGCGGGCGATATAGGCGGCGATGTTGGGGTAGTTCGCCAGGTCCGTCGCCATCACCGGGCTGCGGACGATGCCGAAGCAGTACATCATCATGATGTCGGCGGCGGTGAAGTCCGAGCCGGCGAAATAGGGGCTCTTGGCCAGTTCGCCGTCGAGATAGGCGAGGATTTCGGCGCTGCTCTGCTTGGCCATGCCGACCAGCGGCGAATCCGGGTCGATGCCGGGGAAGAAGCCGCCGACGAACAGGTTCAGGATGAAGCGCGCCATTGCCGTGCCCTCGGCGAAATGCATCCATTGCAGATAGCGGCCGTAATTGTGCGAGTTCACGCCCACGGCCAGCCGGCCGCCATGGCGGTTGGTGATGTATTCGATGATCGCGCCGGATTCGATGACCACGGTCTCGCCGTCCCTGATCATCGGCGCCTTGCCCAGCGGGTTGATCGCCTTCATCGAATCCGGCGCCCGCATGGTGGGCTCGCGGTCGAAGCGCTCGAGGTCGTAGGCCAGCCCCAGCTCCTCCATCAGCCAGATGACCCGTTCGGAGCGGGAGTTTTCGAGGTGATAGACGGTGATCATGGCTCAAGGTCCCTCTGGCTGTGCGTTGCGGGCCGACACTACGCGGTCCCGAACCTAAACGGTCAATGTGATGCGGTTGTGACAGCGATCGTGCCGGTCATGCCGAACATCTCATGCAGGAATTCGGTACAAGTCAGCGGGTATTTGCCGGGCGTACCCGGCACCAGGTCGATCTCCGCCGATTTGCCCTTGGCGACGGTCACCTTGCCGCCGGCTGGCGCCGTGCTGCCCTGGCGCAGCGCCGCGGCGGCGAAGAAGGCAGGCGCCGAGAAATCGTGACGGTCGGTACCGTCATTGTCCAGCACCAGCTTCACCGGCCGGGCGGCCTCGAAATCGATCGCGCTGGGGGTAAAGTCGAAATCGGTCATCTTGACGGTGACGGTCTTGGCCGCGCTCCAATCGATCGTGGCGGCCGCCGGCTGCATGGGGTCAAGGGGCGCTGGGGGCGAGGCGCACGCGGCAAGGGTCAGGAAAGCGAAAACGGCCAGGCTGCGCGCGACGGGCAAAGTCATCCTCCCTGTTATGCAGCGGATTGCTTGCGCGCCTATGACGCCTCCGTCAATCTGATCTTGCACCCGAAAGACTGAAGACTATGGCCAAGGTCGCCCACTCCGAATTCCATTTCCTCGCCTCCGCCACCGTCCGCGATGTCGTGATCGGCATGTCCGACGGGCTGACCGTGCCGTTCGCGCTGGCCGCCGGCCTGACCGGCGCAACCGTCGGCAGCGGCGTCATCGTCACCGCCGGGCTGGCGGAGATCGCCGCCGGCGCGGTGGCGATGGGGCTGGGCGGCTATCTCGCGGCGCGGACCGACGCCGAGCATTACCGCGCCGAATACCGGCGGGAGCTGCGCGAAACCGAGGAAACGCCGGACGAGGAGCGGCGGGAGGTGCGGCTGATCCTGACCGAACAGGGGCTGGACCGTGAGATGGCCGACACGGTGGTCGAGGCGCTGGCCCGCGACCGCCATCGCTGGGTCGATTTCATGATGCGGTTCGAGCTGGGGCTGGAAAAGCCGGACTCCGCCCGGGCCCCGACCAGCGCGCTGACGATCGGCGTTTCCTACATCGTCGGCGGGCTGATCCCGCTCCTGCCCTATATGCTGGTGCACGACATCGGCAGCGCGCTACGGGCGTCCATCGCGTTCACGCTGATGGCGCTCGCCATCTTCGGCGGGGTCAAGGGAAAGCTGACCGGCAGCCGGCCGCTGCGATCGTCGTTGCAGACGGTGGTGATCGGCGGCATCGCCGGCGCGGTCGCCTTCGCGATCGCGCGGGCTGTATCAGGCTAAATCAAGGAAGCCCGGCCCAGTCGAAGATGTCGGGTCCGTCCATCACTTCCTCCGCCATATCGGCGATCAGCGACTGGAAGGCCGGGTCGTTTGGGCTCGCGGCATCGGTCTGGGCGGAAACGCTGGCGACGGGGTTGCCGCCCTGGAACAGAGCGACCTTGACGGTGACGTTGGTCGGCGACGGCTCATAGCTGCCGAACCAGTTGAGATTGGTGCCCATCGCCGGAGGATAGGCCGAAGCCGGCCGCGCGGTGGGCGGGCCGAAGGTCCAGACGAGATGGTCGCCGGCACATTCCGTATAGGGCTCGCAGGCGGCGTAATGGACGGCGGTGCCTTCCACCGTCGCCGGCATCGCCGAAGCCACAGCCGTGGCGAGCGGCGCGCCGCGGACCCCGCCGACCGAGCCGTCGACCTGGAAGGCGATCCCCGGGCCGGTCCCGGCGGAACTCAGGCGCTCGCTGGAGAAGTTCCCGCTGGTGCTGGAATGATAGGTGCTGCACCCGGCCGCCGTCCGGGTGAGGCACAGCTCGGCGAGC
>CAZNNJ010000047.1:13420-15516 GCA_964574305.1 uncultured Rhodospirillales bacterium
GCGGCGAGCAGGCTTATCGAACGCTTGCAGTTAACCGGTGCTGACATTGTCCTGGTCCTATGCTGGCGAGACGTGGCGCGCCATCTTCTTCGCGCGCCGGCCCTCTTCGGTCAATGGGGCCGGTCGCTACCGTGGCTGGGGACGCCAGCGCTCGCCCTGCTTGATCATCGCCGCCAGGATCTTCTGCCGTCCGTCGGCGCTCACCGAATCCAACTCCTCGGTGAAGGCCTTGCCGACCTGAAGCTGCTGGGTCTGGCGGATGGTCGCCATCTGATTGAAGGCTTCCATCAGGGCATCCTTGTCCAGCGGATCGACCGCCAGGATGGTGCGCACCTTGTTGAACTGGAGGTGGATCCCCAGATCGCCCGCGCCCTGCGCTTCGGCGATCCGGCCGGTGGCCGCGGTGACGACCACGGCGTCCGCCGGCGACAGCGACGGAATAAGCTCGCGCTGCCAGGTCAGCAGCGGCTGACGCGGCGGCATCGGCCGATTCACCGCCCATGCCACCACCAGCCCGATCAGCACTAGGTTGAGCGCCACCGACAGCGGCAGCCAGCCCAGCCTTGAGCGATAGGGCGCTGCGCCCCGCGAGATGCTAAAAGACGACATCGTCCGCGCTCGCGGTGATCATGCTGCCGCCCGCGTCGACGGCCCGGTCGGCCGCCGGATTGCCCGTGGCGATGCCGACCGCGAAGCCGATCCCGGCCAGGCTGAGGGCGAAGGCGGCGCGAGGCAGCGGCGCGAACAGCAGCACGCGGAACCGGTCGAGCAGGGTGGGCGAGGCTTCGCGCAGCGCGATATCGGCCAGCGCACGGCGGATCACTGCCTGGCTGGCGACGGGCGCGACATGCGGGCGGCTCGCCCCGATCAGCCCTTCGATTCTCACCAGCGTGTCATAGGCTTGGCGCGCCTCCGCCGATGTGACCAGCAGGGCTTTGGCCAGCAGGGCCTCCTCGGACGGCCATGTGTTGAAATCGGTTCCCAGCCGGTCGAGCAGCGTCTCGAAAGCTTTGGCGTTCATTTCATTGCTCCTCAAGCTCGGCGGCGATGGGGCTTAGCCATTCCCGCAGGCTGCGCCGTGCCCGAAAGAGCAGGCTTTCCATCGTTCCAACCGAAACATCCATCGCTTCCGCCGCTTCCGCGCAAGTCATTCCCTGATCATAACATAACGCGATAGCGGCCCGTTGCCGATCCGGCAACCGACTCATCGCTTTTTCGATGGCCTGGCCGATTTCGCGGCCTGCCAGCTGGGCGTGCGGCCCGGGCGTGGAATCCGACGGCTCCTCGATCGTATCGATCGATTCGCTGGTTTTCCGCCGCAGCCGGCTGATCGCCTGGTTGGTGACGATCCGGTAGAACCAGCTGGAGAAGCGGGCAGCGTCGGGGTTCCAGCGGTCGGCGAAAACCCACAGCCGCGTCAGGCTTTCCTGAACGACATCCTCGGCATCGGCGGTGTTGCGGACGATTCGCTGGGCGAGCCCCAGTGCCACCGTCGCGTGCCGCTCGGCGATCATCGTGAACGCCATGCGGTCGCGTTCGACGATGCGCGCCATCAGTGAGCGGTCGAGCGCATCGCCGGTTTGCGCCGGCGCGCCGCTCGCTTCGGTCGACTCACGTACGGACACGACTCGGCGATCCCTGGTTGCCATCGACAGTTTGCGCCCGAGACCTGAGATCAAGGACCCAACGGATGCCGGCTCCCCGCCTGCCAACGGCAGTGGTGGGCTATCAGCCGACAACGGCACGTCCGACCAGCCGGTCAGAACGTCACCCTGCGGTGTAGCATAGCGATGCTCAGGCATCACGTCACTCCTGCCCCGGCAGCGAAAATCGCAACGCTTCGTTGAAGCGATCGCATCGTTAATTCCTAACGTGCGCTCGCATTCTTGCTACAAGGTACGCCTGCGCGCCGTCAGTCCCGCGCTTCTTCGCGGATAATTTTGGAACGTTCCCGGCACCCGAAGTTTTCCTCCCACAGCTGCAACTGTTGTTTTAAGAGGGAGTTGCGTTGATTCGCGAGAGTTGTATCGGGCCGGAGACAAGCAATGGCTGGTGAAAACAATATATCGTCCCGCCAGCGGATTCTTCTGGTCGAG
>CAZNNJ010000048.1:0-15343 GCA_964574305.1 uncultured Rhodospirillales bacterium
ATGCAGCTCCCCGGTCGCGACGTTCAGGATGCCGGCGAACATGGTGATGAAATCATCTCCCGGGTTGTCGCGAGAGATTTCGGCGTTCGCCCGGTTGATGATCTCGCCGATATCGATGTCGCCCCGCAGCGCCGCGCTTTTGCACAGCGACTTGCCCTGGGCCATGAACAGCGCGGCGGGCACGCCCTTGCCGCTGACATCGCCGACCGTCAGGAACAGATGGTCGTCGTCGATCATGAAGAAATCGTACAGGTCGCCGCCGATCTGCCGCGCCGGAACCAGCACCGCTGCGAGGTCGAAGCGTTCGTAGTGGGCGACCGTGTCGGCGGTGGGCAGGATGCCCATCTGGATGCGGGGGCTCGCCCTCGTTTTTGCCGGCGGCCGGTTTCCGTTCTCCCGACGCCGGGCGCAGGCGCCGGCGCTGCCGGTCGGCTTCGGCGAAACTGCCGCCGATGACGGCGGCGATTACCAACCCCTGGCCGATCATCGGCGTCGCGACATCGAGCAGCAGAAGCTTCTGCGCCCAGAGTGCGAAGCCGGCCGAGGCCGATAAAACGAGCGGCAAAACGGCCAGGAAAGGCTGCCATCTGCGGCGTGAAAGCGGGAGCACGATCGCAAGAAGCAAGCCGAGCAGGGCGGTCAAGCCGGCTTCGATCGCGAAAGCATTCCGTGGACTGTGGCCCAGGGGGCGATCGAAGATATTTTCCAGAAGCTGGGCTCGTAACTCGGTTCCCCCCATCACACCCAAGGGGTTCAATCTTTGATCTACCAGAGCCTGACCGGTGATTCCAACGTAAACCAACTGCTGATCGAATGCGTTGGCCGGAAGCTTTCCAGCCAATACGTCGGCGGCCGATATAAAGCGCTGCTGATCGTGAGGTGAGAAATGGACCCAGACCGTCCCGTCCTTCTCCGTTGGGATCGAGATATCCTTGACCGCGACGATTTCGATTCCGCGTTTTCCGTATTTTACGTTGACGATTCCGCTTTTTTTGACCAACCGCAGCATCTCGATGTCGAGACTTGGGAAGAAATGCCCGGAAACGGCGGACAACAAAGGGAGACGACGGAAAACGCCATCTGGGTCAGGGTCAACGGATAAAAGACCGCGACCCGCCGGTGCATCGTCCAGTTCCGGAATGCTTCTCACGGCAGTGTCGAAGCTCGGCACGAATCGCAGAGGGTCGCCGGCCTCATCGTCGGGCAAGGCTCTGAATGTCGTATATTTTCCCTTGTCTGGCTGGGGATGAGGGGTTCTCGATCCGATAACCCCGATCGCCACCGGCCCTTTGGTGGTCGCGCCCTTCGGTTCTGCGGCGATCGCGTCCTTCAGCGCATCGTCGTGTCTGGGAAGCTGCAGCAAGGCATTTTTCAAATCCTGCGGCATTTGGCCTGCTTGCCGAAGCCATTGCTCTGGGGACTGGGCATCCGGTTCGGGCCAGAACATATCCAGGCCCAATGCCGCTGGGTGGCCGTCGCGAATTTTGGAAATCAAATCCGCCAAAATCTGCCGGGGCCAGGGCCATTGCCCGATGGCCGCGAGGCTGGCGTCGTCGATTTCAACGATCCGAACGGGAGCCGACTCGCGTTCTCGCGGCTGTGCGCGTTGATAAAAATCGAAAAGCGCGAGTCTCGGGGTGTTGAAGATGGATCCGAGCCCAAGCTGTAGTCCTAGAAAAATAACCAAAGCCGCGAAGGCGGCGCGTCGACCCCAGCCTTTTGTGAGATCGGATAAAAAACTGGCGACTATTTTTGCTCCGATTTTCAATTTCCACCGCACATAACGTTGCTGGAAAGCCGAAATATCGTATTTCTATTTGTGATCCATAGTTATGTTAACTCCATATATTCCTTTTATAACTCGGTTTGTATAAAAAGATACCAATGGGTCGTTGGGAAAATCTTTATGAAGTTCGCTGAATATATCTGTAGCCCCTCTTCGTCCCCCTGAAAGAACTTCGTAAGCACCAAGGTAGCGATCGACGAGATCGTTCGGATAGCGCCCTGGGTAAAAGGGCTCGACAACATCGACGGACTCCGTTCGCCCCTTTACTATAACCGTTGCCATCGGCCTGAATGCGATATTCTTGCTCCGCTCCACTGTCCCTTTGCTGGCGCATATACGCGTGCCGAAATGCTTGTTCAGCCCCTCCAGGCGCGAAGCGGTGTTCACCGCGTCACCGGACGCCGTATAGGCAAGGCGGGCCGAGCTGCCGAAATTGCCGACTACCGCGATGCCCGTATGGACTCCGATTCGAGTTATTCCGAATGAAAGACCTGTTGCAATCTTAGCTGAACGAAAATTCTCGGCAAAATTATCTAGATTTATTTGACAATTTATGGCCTTTTCTGCGTGGTTCTCAACATTGAGTGGTGCATTAAAGATAGAAAATACAGAATCGCCGATAAATTTGTCGATCATCCCTTCATGTTTCTGAATTATATCCGTCATGCCATCGAGATATTCATTGAGCAAGGCTGCAAGCTCTCGCGAATCCAACGTTTCCGACATGGTCGTGAAATTTTGTATATCGGAAAACAGGAATGTCATTTCCTTGCGTTCGCCGCCCAGGGATACCTGCGACGGATCGTTGACCAGACGTTCGACCACCTGGGGCGAAACATAGCGCGAGAACGTGGTTTGAATGAACTCGCGCTCGCGGCGGAGTCGCCGGCGCTGACTATCGGCCTCGGTGAAGCTTCCACCGATGAAGGCGATGACGACCAGCCCCTGGCCGATCATGGGTGTCGCGACATCAACGAGCGCCAAATCCAGGCGCCACAGGTTAAAGCCCAGCACGGCGAGAAGAAGAAGCGACGACCCCGCCAGGGTGATCTGCCAGCGCGGGCGTACCGCCGGCAAAGCCGCGATGAGGATCATTCCGAGGATAAGGGTTAGGGCTGGCTCGCCAATGCGCGCCCATTCCGGCCGATGTGCCAGGCGGCCGGCGATGATATTCTCCAGCAACTGCGCGTGGATTTCGGTGCCGTGCATGAAACCCAGCGGCGTCATCCGCATGTCGCTGCCCTGGCCCAGCGCGGTAACGCCGATCAGGACCAGCCGCTGCTCGAATTCGTCGGCCGGCACCCTGCCGTTCAGCACGTCAACGGCCGAAAAGAAGCGGCGGTCATCGCGGGGCGAGAAATTGATCCAGATGCTGCCATCAAACTGGGTCGGAAGTTCAAGGTCGCGGATCCCGATGCCCTGGATGCCATGGTCCTTGGGATAGAGATCGATCGAGGGTGACTTCACCGCCAGCCGCAACATCTCGAGGGCGAAATTTGGCGTCAGCCTGCCGCCAACGACGGAGAACATCGGTAGTCGACGATAGGCACCGTCAGGGTCCGGGGTGACTGACAGCAGCCCGTGTCCAGGCGCCGCCCGGTCGAGCTCGGGAACGCTGCGGAGCGCGCCGCCGAAATCCGGCAGCAGGTTCCATTTTTCAGCAGCCCCGCCGATTTCCCGGACCGGCGGCAGTGGGCCGGCTGTATTCGGGCCTTTGTCCAGCGTGCCAAGCCCGATCGTCACCGGGCCGGCTTTGAGCGCGTCGCGCAGCAGGCTGTCATGGCTGGGCAGCTGGCGCAGCGCGTCGGCGACCGAAGGCGGCAGGTCGTCGGCCTGCTTCAGCCACTGCTCCGGCGATTCCCTGTCGGGTTCGGACCATAACAGGTCGACGCCCACCGCCGCCGGATGCTGGTCCAGGATTTTGCGGATCAGCTGCGCATCGATCTGGCGGGGCCACGGCCATTGGCCGATCGCCGTCAGGCTGGCATTGTCGATGGCGACGATCTTGACCGGGTCGCTGTCGCGATAGCGCGGCATGGTGCGCTGATACAGGTCGAACAGCGCCAGCCGCGGTGTGGCGAAGATCGATCCGGCCACGGCCTGGAGGACGATAAAGACGATCAGCGTTGGCCAGGCGGCGCGTCGGCCCCAGCCTTGGCCCAGGCCGCGCAGGGCTTGGATGACCCTGCCCATGCTAGATTTCAAACTTCGATGACAAGCCCGTCATAGGCGGTGACCACCTTGAGCGGCACATCCCCCGGCCGGGTGATTTCCTCGAACCGAATCGTCTCGGCCAGGATTCCCTGGATACGCTCGTCGTCATAGACCGGTTCATGATGGAACAAAGCGAGCTGCCTGGCGCCGGCCATGTGGCACAGCTCGACACCCAGCACGTTGCTGGAATGGCCCCAATCCTCCTTTATCGAGATGGAATCGGCCAGCGAATACATCGAATCGAAGATCACCAGGTCGGCATTGCGGAAGAAGTCGGCGGTGCGGTGCATCTCGTCCGCATCCTCCGGCTTGTGCTCGGCGTCGGTGGTGTAGATGACGGTCTTGCCGTCCTTCTCGATGCGATAGCCATAGCTGTCGTTGCCGTGCAGCTGCAGCATGCCGGTGACGGTGGCGCCGGCGATCTCATATGGCTTGCCCGGCTCCAGCGTGACGAACTCGATCTTGGCCGCCAGCGCGGTGTACTCGACCGGAAAGCACGGCTCATGGTTTTGGCCGCGGATCGCCTGCTCGACCTTGGGATGGCAGCTGTGGAAGCGGATCGTATTGCCGGGGATGAAGGCCGGGACGAAGAACGGGAAACCCATGATGTGGTCCCAATGCACGTGGGACACCAGGACGTTATAGACTTGCGGCTTGCCCGGCCCATGCTTGCCCAGCGCCGCCAGCGACAGCTCGCGGGCGCCCGATCCCATATCGCAGATCAGATATTCCGGCCCGCCGGTATCCACCTGCACGCAGGAGGAGTTGCCGCCGAACGTGCCGGCTTCGGCGAAGGAGAGCTCGCTGTCGCAGAACGCCTCGGCCTTTTCAGGCGTGTCGAGGCCCTTGCCGGCGCCCTTGACCAGCGCGTTGACCAGCTTGCGGCGGACCACCTTGCCGTTGATCGGCGTCGGCAGCGATCCGCGGGTACCCCAGAAGGTGATCTGCATGGCCGGCCCCCTTATTGGTGTGAAGCGTTATTTATGTGAGTCGAATTCGCTGAGCGCGTCGGGGACCTGTTTCTCGATCGCGGCGCGCGCCGTGTCGAACAGCGGGAAGACGAGATGGAAGCGGCTGATGGTGAATATTTCCATCAGCAGCGGCTGCAGCGACGTGATGGCGAACTGCTTGCCGGCGGCCTTGCTGGCCTTGAAGACGATCATCAGCGAGCGCAGGCCGGCGCTGCTGATATAGTCGACCCCGCCCATGTCGACGACCAGGCCGCCGGAGGCGTTGTTCAGCGCTGCTGTGAGCTTGTCCTTGAAGTCGTCGGCGTTCGACAGATCGACCCGGCCGGAGACCTTCAAAACGACCGCGCCGCCGAATTTGGTTTCGTTGCAATTCATCGACCGCTACCCCTCACGCTCACAATCGATCCTGCTTTTACATAGACTGTAAGCAATTTAAGCGGAATAGAAATTTGCGATCCGGCGGTTGCCCGTCCTCATCCCCGTGGGTAAGGTGAACGTAAGAATACCGCAAGCCGGGAAGGACTTGACCGTATGCTGCCAAGATCGCTGATCTCCGCTGACTCCCACGTGGTCGAGCGGGCCATCGCCTTTAAGGATATCGATCCCAAATTCCGCGACCGCGCCCCGTCGGACGTGACCCTGCCCAATGGCGGGGCGGCGGTGCAGATCGAGGGCATGTTCGCGGTCGGCTATGGCCAGGCCGCGGCCTCCGGCCTGCCGCCTGAGCAGATCGGCAAGCCGATGCCGTGGGACAAGGTCAATCCCGCCGCCTACAGTTCCGAGACGCGGCTTGCGGTCCAGGACCAGGACGGGGTGACCGGGGAGGTCATCTTCCCGTCGGTCGGCATGTTCCTGCACGGCCATCCCGACGTCGATTTCGGCACGGCCTGCCTTCATGCCTATAACCGCTGGCTGGCCGAATTCTGCGCCAAGGACCCGAACCGCCTGATCGGCGTCGCGCAGATCCCGCTGCGCACGATCGACGAAGGCATCAAGGAGCTGGAGGCGGCGAAGAAAGCCGGCTTCCGCACTGTCATGCTGCCGGGCGAGCCGCTGCACGAGGATTACGACCACCCGGATTACGACGCCTTCTGGGAGGCGGTGGTCGATCTCGGCATGCCGGTCAATTTCCACATCCTGACCAGCCGCCGGGCGCTCGAATTCACCTCGCTGGGCAAGAATCGCGGGCCCAGTATCTGCAACATGACCCGGTTCGTGCGTGGCAACCAGGACATCATCATGTTGTTCGTCTTCGGCGGCGTGTTCGAACGCCATCCGAAGCTGAAGCTGGTGGCGGTCGAAAGCGACGTTTCCTGGCTGCCGCATCTGCTGTCGCGCATGGACACGGTCTATCCGCGTTATCGCTATCACGAGAGCACCGCGACCTTGTCGATGCAGCCCAGCGACTATGTCGCCCGCAACGTCTATCTGACGATGCAGGACGATTATCCGGTGGCCAGGATGACCGACATCTTGCCGATGAACCGCGTGCTGTGGGCCAACGACTATCCGCATGGCGATGGCATCTGGCCGAATTCGCGCACCGTGCTGGCCAAGATGGCGGAGCATATGTCCGCGGAGCATATGCGCATCATGGTCCATGACAATGTCGCGGAACTCTACGGACTTACGATCTGATCCTTCTCAGAGTATAAGGTCGGGTCGTTTACGAGATTTCGATGCGTTCGCAGCTGCTCCTGGTCCCCGCCGCCATCTTCGCCGCCGCCCCGTGCGTCGCCTCGACCTATCTGACGGTCGAGCAGGCGCAGGCGGCGATGTTCCCGGGTGCGACCTTCGCGCAGAACTTCGTCAAGCTGGACCAGGACCAGTTCAACGCCATCATCAGCGACAGCGACGTCAATGTCTGGAGCCGGGACATCAGGGCGTGGAAGGTGTCGACCGGCGGCTGGTTCATCCTCGACCAGGTGCGCGGCCGCGACGACTGGATCACCTATGCCATCGGCGTCAGCCCGACCGGCGGCGTGAAGCATATCGAGATCCTGGAATGCCTCGACAAATATGACGGCATCACCCAGCCGGAATGGCTGGCCCAGTTCTATGGCCGGCGCCACGGCAACAAGTTCGACGATATCCAGATCATCTCCGGCTCCACCCTGTCCTCCAGCCAGCTGGCAGCCGGGGTGAAGCGGATCATGTCGACCCTGGCGCTGGTCCTCGACCCGCCGCCGGGGTGAGCGCCCGCCTTAGTAGCAGCCGTCCAGCGCGCGGCGGTGCCGGCGGTATTCGGCGCCCAGCTGGTCTCTCAGGTCATAGATGAATTCCTGCTCGGCCGAGACCTCTTCGGCCTGATAGGCGGCCTGCGGATCCTTCTTGTCGAGCATCGTCGCCTCATGCGCGGCGCCGCGGGCGCGTTCCAGATTGTTCTTGAGCGCGGAGAGAGCCTTCTGCTCCAGCGTGATGCGGACCTCGCAGCGCGTGGCGTCGCCGTTGGTGATCTTGATGTAATAGAATGTCAGCACCACCGCCACCAGGGCGACGAAAATATACCCGCCGATCCGGCCCAACCCCATTCCGCATCCTCCAAGCCTGCTTTGCTTGCTTAGATATAGGCCGGGTTCGCGCGCCGCCCAAGCAAAGAACATATGGTCCGCCGTCCGTATTCCGTATGATGGGCCATCTGGGAATCGGAGGAACGGTCATGACGGATACACAGTCCAAGGCCGGCAAGCCGCCGGCGATCCTCGATCTGATCGGGCACACGCCACTTGTTGAGCTCACCCGTTTCGATATCGGCCCCTGCCGATTGTTCGTGAAGCTGGAGAACCAGAATCCAGGGGGCTCGATCAAGGACCGCATCGGCCTGAAGATGGTCGAGGCGGCTGAGCGCGAGGGCAAGCTCAAGCCGGGCGGCCTGCTGGTCGAGGCGACGGCCGGCAATACCGGTCTCGGCCTGGCGCTGGCCGCGGCGGCCAAGGGCTATCGCCTGGTCCTGGTGATTCCGGACAAGATGGCGCTGGAGAAGATCAACCATCTGAAATCGCTGGGCGTCGATATCCGCATAACACGGTCGGATGTCGGCAAGGGCCATCCCGAATATTACCAGGACATGGCCCAGCGCATCGCCGCCGAGCAGGGCGGATTCTACGTCAACCAGTTCGCCAACCCGGCCAACCCGCTGGCCCATGAGACCGGCACCGGGCCGGAAATCCTCGACCAGATGGGCGGCGATGTCGACGCGGTGGTGGTGGGGGTGGGTTCCGGCGGCACGCTGACCGGGCTCGGCCGCTTCTTCGCCAAGGAGTCGCCCAAGACGAAGATGGTGCTGGCCGACCCCAAGGGCTCGGTGCTGGCCGATCTGGTCGAGACCGGCAAGGCGGGCCAGGCCGGCTCATGGGTGGTGGAGGGGATCGGCGAGGATTTCGTGCCGCCCGTCTGCGACCTCGCCTTCGTCGGCGCCGCCTACCGGATCGGCGATGCCGAGAGCCTCAACACGGCGCGCGACCTGCTGCGGCTGGAGGGGATATTGGGCGGCTCGTCGTCCGGCACGCTGCTCGCCGCCGCTCTGCGTTATTGCCGCGACCAGACCGAGCCCAAGCGAGTGGTCACACTCGTCTGCGACAGCGGCAACAAGTATCTGTCAAAGCAGTTCAACGATTTCTGGATGGAGGAGCAGGGCTTCCTGCCGCGCCGTCCCACCGGCGACCTGCGCGACATCATCGGCCGGCCACATGACGAGGGCGGCACAGTCTTCGTCGGGCCGGACGACACGCTGCTCACCGCCTATAAGCGGATGCGGGTCAATGAAGTGTCGCAGCTGCCGGTGCTGAACGCCGGACAGGTGGTCGGGCTGCTCGACGAATCCGACCTGCTGCTGCGCGTGGTCGATGACGAGAACCGCTTCACCGACCCGGTGCGCTCGGCGATGACGGCCAGGGTCGAGACCGTGCAAGCCTCCGCCCCGGTCGCGACATTGCTCGAAACCTTCGACCGTGGTCATGTCGCGATGGTGATGGGGGACGACCGCTTCCTCGGCGTCATTACCCGGATCGACCTGCTGAATCATCTGCGGCGGAGAATGAAGTGAACAATGAAGGGGCCACACGGCCCAACCGGCTGGCTTTCGGCACGCGCACCATCCATGCGGGGCAGGAGCCCGACCCGTCGACCGGCGCGATCATGATGCCGATCTACCAGACCTCGACCTTCGTCCAGTCCAGCCCCGGCGTGCACAAGGGTTACGATTATGCGCGGTCGACCAACCCGACCCGCATGGCCTATGAGCGCTGCGTCGCCGACCTGGAAAGCGGCCAGGTGGGCTACGCCTTCGCCTCGGGCCTGGCCGCCGCGGCCTCGATCCTGGAGCTGCTCGATGCCGGCAGCCACATCGTCGCCACCGACGACATCTATGGCGGCTGCTACCGCCTGTTCGAGCGCGTGCGCCGGCGCTCGGCGTGGCTCGGGATCACCTATGTCGACCTGTCGGATCTGAAGGCGGTCGAGGCGGCGATCCGCCCGGAAACGAAGATGATCTGGGTCGAGACGCCGACCAACCCGCTGCTGAAGCTGGTCGACCTCGCCGGCATCGCCGCCATCGCCAAGCGGCACGGCGTGCTGACGGTGGCCGACAACACTTTCGCCAGCCCCTGGATACAGCGGCCGCTCGAATACGGTTTCGACATCGTCTTCCATTCGGCGACGAAATATCTGAACGGCCATTCCGACATGGTCGGCGGCATCGCCGTGGTGGGGGAGAACAAGGAGGTCGCCGACGGGCTGGGCTTCCTGCAGAATGCCATCGGCGGCATCCAGGGGCCGTTCGACAGCTTCCTGGCGCTCAGGGGTGTCAAGACCCTGGCGCTCCGCATGCAGCGCCATTCGGAAAACGGGCTGGAGCTGGCCGGCTGGCTGGAGAGGCATCCGAAGATCGAGCTGGTGCGCTATCCGGGCCTGCCCAGCCACGGGCAGCATGACCTGGCGAAACGGCAGATGGCGGCCGGCCAGGGCGGCATGATCTCGGTGGTGGTCAAAGGGGGGATCGGTGCGGCGAAGGCGATGCTGGAACGGACCCAGCTCTTCGCGCTGGCCGAGAGCCTCGGCGGGGTAGAGAGCCTGATCGAGCACCCGGCGATCATGACTCACGCGACCATCCCGGCGGAAGACCGCCGGGCACGCGGCATCGCCGACGGGCTGGTGCGCCTGTCGGCGGGCATAGAGGATGTGAGCGACCTGCGCGCCGACCTCGAGGATGCGCTGAAGGCGGCGTGAGGGCTTTACTCCGCCGCCTCTCCTTCACCGTCATGCCCGGGCTTGACCCGGGCATCCACGGGATGCAATTCGCACTAAATGTTTTAACGTTGGCGCAGGCGGAACCGCGTGGATGGCCGGGTCAAGCCCGGCCATGACGACAAAGGGGTTGGGAGAGGGACAATGGTCCAGGTCAAACCAGTTCTGCGGCTCAACATGTCCGGCATCGGCGTTGGGCCTGACAGGGCGCTGGAGGCAGACCGCTACCAGGCCGCGCTCGACATGGCCGAATATGCCGACACTCACGGCTTCGCCATCGTCAATGTCGAGGAACATCACGATGTCGAGATCGGCTGGATGGGCAGCCCGCTCACCATGGCGGCGGCGATCGCGGCCCGGACCAAACGCGTGCAGATTCGCGGCTCGGCGGTGCTGGTCACGCTCTACGACCCGCTGCGCCTGGCCGAGGACATGGCGCTGCTCGATGTGCTGAGCCGCGGCCGGTTCGTGCTCTGCGCCGGCCAGGGCTACCGGCCCAGCGAATACCATATGATGGACCGCGATTTCGCCGCGCGTGGGGCAACGATGGATTTCGTCATCGAGACCCTGCTGAAGGCCTGGGCCGGACGGCCGTTCGACTATCGCGGCCAGACGGTCGGCATCTCGCCCATGCCCTACACACAGCCGCACCCGCCGCTCCATATCGGCGGCATGAGCAAGGTGGCGGTCCGCCGCGCCGCCCGCTTCGGCCTGCCCTTCTTCCCCGCCCAGCCGAACGAAGAGCTGGAGGCGCTGTACATGGAGGAATGCCAACATCTGGGCAAGACCGGCGAAATCATCATCCAGCGCGAGATGCAGCTCTGGTTCCTCGCCGACGACCCCGACGAGGCCTGGGCCGCGCTCGGCCCCTATTTCCTGAAAGAGTCCCAGCAATATTCCAGCTGGCGCCGCACCGGCGTGGAACGCTCCTTCTCCAACACCAGCCAGTCGGTCGAAGAACTCCGCGCCACCCGGGTGTACGACATCTTGACCCCGGACGAGGCATTGGCCCGGATCAAGGTGGCGACCGCGGACTATATGCCGATCGTGCAGCCGCTGACGGGTGGGCTGCCGCTGGACCGGGCTTGGCGGTGTATGGAGTTGTTTGGGGAGGTGATGAAGAAGGCCTAAGCGAGGGTGGCGAGTCGTCGGCACCGGAGGAAAGTCAGTTTAGCGGCAGCCGGTGCCTCCCGATATGTGAGAGCAGGTTTGATTGGTAAGCTTGTTGGCGAATCGCCTTTCTAAGCGGCTATATCTCTTCCCAGTGAACACTTGGGGTGCGTCGGCCTGTTTCAATAAAATACCGCATTACTTCTTCGATCTGGCTTCTAGATAAACGAAACCGATATGGCACAGGCGTTGCAATATCTTCTATAAGGAACTCCAAATCAGCGCCCTTGTCATCGGTTTCATCGTGTAGTGCCATTAAATATGGAGGATCCCCATCCGCCCGACTGTATTGAGCGCACGACCAAATTTTTCCCCTTCCTACTAAAATATTATATTCATTTTGGCCCATAAGCTCAAAGAAAAATGGGAAATCATAGTTTACCGAATTTAACGTTGCGAGCAATGAATCTATTTCTCCGAATGAAGAACCATTCAGGGGGTTGTCGAGACGCTGCCGGTCATAAAACCTTACTATCATTTGGTTATTCCCGTGAAAATTTGAGCAGCATTGTCGGGCGTAACGATTCGAAGCGATGCTCCAGGGGGCAGCATTTTCGGCAAGTTCTTTACGCAACTCACACACACGGACGGGTTGTTTATAAAGAGCGTTGCTTCGTTCAAGCCTTGTTCTCGCATATACGCAGCTGCATGTCCCTCGACGTGACATTTGCTTATGATATCAAAACCGGAGGCACCGGGTGGCATTAATGACGATGGCCCGTCCCACCCGCTTGTCATTGTTATATCCCCGGTGGGTGTTCTAAGCGCTCCCGTCGTTTTTCCGCGGGGAACAAATTCTGGGAGAGAAAGCGCGACGGTGGTGCTATTAGCCGCCAACTCCCCGGCGAAATCATCCTCGAATGCGGGACGGCGCCCTCCTATGCCTGAGCTATCCCCTGCAGGCGGCGCGGCTGCGGCGGCAGCCATATAGGAATGTGGAAGATCGCCGTAGTGTCCGCCGACCGCAACAACGCCGCCCAATACTGCCCCCTGATACAAGTTTAGGGCTGCGCTGATCAGATTGGCATGGGCGTTTGTTTCCACTGTCCCGTCGCCGAGCCAAGACGAGAGGCGATTTTGTAGGAAGAGGTATTCCCGAAGCGCGCCCTCCCTTTGCTCGGAGGACATGTTTTTGCCGTCCTGCTCCAGCCGAAGACCGAACCTGATGACCTGATCAGCGAACTGAGCCGGCTCGAGGTGATCGTATTTTTTCTTCTAGGTCCGCAAAAGGCGATTTCAGCTCTTGAACAGCGGCGATCTCTCGCACCTTCGGAAGACTGTCGGCTGAGATCGATATCGGCGTAACTGCATTCAGAGGTTCGGTCTTGGGTCTCTCTGATGCAGGTTCACTACCTCCACCGCCCGTGGTCCAGCGGCCGTGCCGGTCCCTCGGCTGATCAGGGGCATATTTCGCGAACTGCTCCTCGGCCTTGGCGAGGCGGACGGCTGAATCCCAGTCGAGTTCCGGCAGCCGCGTCAGCACGGCAGCTGTCAGCGCGTAAGCAAGATCGCCGCGGTTGAGCGCGTGCGCGATCACTTCCAAGCTACGCGACAGGGCGATCGCGTCTATGTCTTCGCGGCAGGCCGCATAGATCAGACTTTTGATTTCAGGAGTCGGCCGCGGTGCAAAACCGGCACCAACCTTGCTGAGCAGCGACACACCGGCAAATGACGCTCCGGCTGACGTGCAGCTCAGCCCCAGACCACCGGGGTCATTTGTCAGCCGGTAATACTCAACCGCGGCCCCCATCCTCACGGCGCAGCCAGATTGTAAAAAGCATGCCGCCCGATCTCGACCAGCGGCAGCCGGAAGTGACCCCAGCTGTAGGGCCAGGGCGCGGCCGCCAGCTTGTAGGACGTCGCCCCGAAGATCGGGTCGGCGATCTTCCCGGCGATCGTGTCGGCGGCGATGCGTTTGGCGAGGTGAAAGGCGGGGTCGGTGTTCTTGACCGTCAGCAGCTTGATCCGGTTCGGGTTGCCCGGGCTCCACGAGGCGAACTGGCCGCGGGCGCGGCACACGCCCACCCAATCGCTACCCCACCAATGCCGCCCGCCCAGCCTTGTGCTGATTTCCAGGCGGTTGCGGACCACCGCGGCGACGGCGGTCATGCCGGCCTCGCCCTCGCCGCGTGCCTCGCCCCACAGCGTGCGGGCCAGCGTGTCGATGGCGAGGTCGGTCTGGTCCATCACGACGGCGACGGCGGCGATCACGGCTGGCCCCGCTTCTGGCGGAAGATGCGCCAGACGCTGACCACACCGACGATCGCGCCGCAGATCGATGCGATCGTCGCCGCGACCACGTCGACCGCGTACAGAATTTCCGCCCAGAAGGGCGTCGTCAGCAGCACGATGCCGGTTGCTGTCTGGGTATAGGCAGCGCTTCCCGCGCCGCCCGCAAGCGTCGGATCGGGCATGATTTCCTCTCGATGTTGGAAGATGGAAGCCGCCTGAAGGCGGCGAGACGGCCCCAAGGGCCGGTGGAACTAGGCCGAGGCCGGCGGATAGCCGGCGGTGACGTCGATCGCGTCCAGCGCGGCCTGGTCGGCCGCCGCGGCGATGGCGTCCTTGATCGCCCGGAGCCGCAGCACACAGGCGCTGACATATCCCGCGACCGCGCGGCCGAAGGCGTACATCGTCGGCGCATCCATCGCGACGTGGCTGTTGTCGGCCGCGATCCAATAGAATCCGGCCGGCCACGGGCTTCCTGCCGGGTCGGTGATGCTGCCCAGCGCCATGATGCCCATCGCGGCGATGCTGGCTTGCGAGCCGGCATCCACCTGGTAGACGGCGCCGTTAAAGGAAAATCCCGCGGCCAGGACCGCCGTGCAGTGCTCGAACGCCGCGCGCTGCCTGGAGAATTTCTCCCCGGCAAGCGTTGACGTCCGGGCCACGAGCGCCCCGCCGGAAACGGAAAATTCGCCCGGAGCGTCGGGTGTCCCGTCCGGCGCCTTCACGGCCTTGAGGGAGGGATCGAACGAGAGATCCGGCGCGGTGCCGGCATTGTTCTCGGACGACCAGAGGATCGGCCCGGGATCGTCCCTATAGACAAAGAAGAGCGTCATCGCTGCAATCCCAAAGCTGTCAGGCTGCCGCCGTCGAGTTGCATCGTGGAATCGGCATACCATTCGACGGCGAACGAATGGCTTGCGCCGCCGGCGGACCCGCTGAGCGAGCCCGACCAGGAAACCGTCACGCTGACTTCGGTATTGGCCACCCCGGTCGCGATTGTTTGCTTCACGACGCCGTCGACCTTGAGTCTCACGCCCCAATTCTGCGGGCCGGAGGAATAGCCAAGCAAAACCGTGGCCGCCACGAAAGTCTTGGCGGTGTCGTAGAGCGTGAAGGATGTGCTCGCGATCTGGGTCCAGTTGCCGGCCCCAGGGCCGAAGGCGCCGCTGGCAATCGAGGCCGTGGCGGCTCCGCTCACCGCGCCGCCGGAGATGTGGTCGGTCACCACGACGCCGCTCGCGAGCTGGTATTCCTCGAAGAACGGGTTGCCCGAGGCGTCGTACAGCCAAAGGCCCCAGCTGTCCTGAAGCCTGCCGGCAACGAAGCGGACCGTATTGGCGTCATCGCGCGCGACGAAATACGGGCCATCCACATGGCTGCCGACCGTTCCATGGGTGCCGTTCATCTGGACGTAGCCTGATCCGGAGCCGGAAACCGCCGTCAAGAGGCTGCTGAAGGCCAGGTTCGCGGTAGAGCGGTCGCCGGTGATCGTGCCGGCCGTGATGACGCTGGCGTCCAGGCCGCTCGTCACGATGTGGTTGGTGTCGATCTCGCCGTCCTTGATCAGCGTGCCGACGGCCTGCCGCTCCAGGCGGACATGCGAGAACCACCAGCCTGAGCCCGTGCCGGCAGGGCCGCTGGCGCCGCCGCCCGGAACGCAGGGGATCACCTGCGCGAAGCAGGCGCCGGCCGGGGCCGGCGCGGTGTTGACGATCGTCGAGCCGGCGGG
>CAZNNJ010000049.1:0-15305 GCA_964574305.1 uncultured Rhodospirillales bacterium
AAAAGCCCCTCGCCCGCATCGCGGGAGAGGGAGGGACCCATTGCGTCAGCAATGGGAGGGTGAGGGGGATTTAGGGTGCCGGGGCTCGGCAAAGCCCAAAGCCCCCTCACCCTCCCGCTGCGCGGGCCCCTCCCTCTCCCGCGTTGCGGGCGAGGGGCTTTAAGGCGCAGGATCGGCGAAAGGATCATAGGGAAGCGGGAATGTACGACTACATCATCGTTGGCGCCGGTTCGGCCGGCTGCACTTTGGCGAACCGGCTGTCGGCCGACCCCAATGCCAGGGTGCTGCTGCTCGAGGCGGGCGGGCGCGACCGTAACCCGCTGATCCACCTGCCGGGCGGCATGTTCCCGATGCTCCAGCGCGGCATGTACAGCTGGGTCTATCAGACCGCGCCGCAGAAATTCCTCGACAACCGGGTGCTGCGCGATGCGCGCGGCAAGGTGCTGGGCGGGTCCAGCTCGATCAACGGCATGATCTATTGCCGGGGCGCGCGCAGCGACTATGACGGCTGGCGCCAGCGCGGCAATGCCGGCTGGGCCTATGCCGACGTGCTGCCCTATTTCAAGCGCGCCGAGGCGCACGAGCTGGGCGGCGACGATTATCACGGCGGGCAGGGGCCGCTCCGCGTCTCGCGCTCAAAGGTGCGGGGCAAGCTGGCCCAGGCCTGGATCGCGGCGGCGGTCGAGGCCGGCTATCCCTACAACGACGACATCAACGGCGCGCTGCGCGAGGGTTTCGGCCCGACCGACGTCACCGCCGTCAACGGAAGGCGGATGAGCACGGCGGCGACCTATCTCAAGGCCGCGCGCGGCCGGCCGAACCTGACGGTGGTGACCGGGGCGCTGGGCCGCCGCATCCTGTTCGACGGCACGCGGGCGGTCGGCATCGAATATGCCCGCGAGGGCCAGCTCGAACAGGCCCACGGCGGCGAGATCATCCTGTCCGGCGGCGTCTTCCAGTCGCCGCAGCTGCTGATGCTGTCGGGTGTCGGCGATGGCGACCACCTGAAATCCCTCGGCATCAGGACCGCGATCGACCTCAAGGGCGTGGGCCAGAATTTCCACGACCATCTCGGCTTCTCGATCCAGACGGCGAGCCCGCTGCCGGTATCGGATTACAAATATATCGGCCCGGTCGGGTCGGTCCGCGCGGTGGCGGAATATGTGCTGGGCCGCGGTGGCCCGCTGGGGTCGGAGCCTGTTGAGGTCGTCGGCGTGTTCAATTCCGGCGTGCCGGGGACCGAGCTGCCCGACATCAAATGCCAGCTCGTGCCGCTGATGGTCGACGGCAATGGCGGCGGCGTGATCCAGCAGCACGGGGCGATGAACCGCATGGCGCTCGCCCGCCCAGACAGCCGGGGCACCATCCGCCTGCGCTCAGCCAACCCCGACGACCAGCCGATCATCGACGCCCGGTATCTCTCGGCCGAGATCGACCGGCTGCGCGTGCGGGCTGCCGTCAAGGTGGCGCGGGATATCTTCAACCAGCCGGCCTATAAACCCTATCGTGGCCGCGAGATTTTCCCCGGGGAGGAGGCGAAGACCGACGACCAGATCGACGCCTACATCCGCCAGACCGCCCAGACCGACATGCACGGCGTCGGCAGCTGCCGGATGGGCAGCGACCCGCGGGCGGTGGTCGACGACCAGCTCCGCGTCCACGGGCTGCAGGGCCTGCGCATCGTCGATGCCTCGGTGATGCCCCAGGTGATCAGCGGCAACACCAATGCGGCGACGATCATGATCGCGGAGAAAGCCTCGGACATGATCCTGGGCAAGGTGGCGCTGCCGGCGGCGGAGGCGGCGTAGGTGTGCTCTTACTGACCTCGCCCCCGCGGGGAGAGGTCGGCGCGTAGCGCCGGGTGAGGGGGTGACGCCGCTAGGTTTGAGCCGACAAGAAGGGCTCGCTGCGCTCGCCGCCCCCTCACCCGGATCGCTATGCGATCCGACCTCTCCCCGTTGGGGCGAGGTCAAGACGCGCCGCTACATCCCCTCGCCAGGCAGGAAGCACCTGACGGCCGGCAGGCCATTAACATGGTAGTACCAAACCTCGGCATGGCCGAGCTTGTTGGGGCCGTGGATCACCGTTTCATCCGGCACATCCACCCAATGGCCCTCGATCATCACGCGATAGCCTTTTCGCGACATATCCCACTCGACCTCCTGCGGCTTCCAGCCGTCGGCGGTGGCGCAGCAGGCGACGCCCGGGCCGTTCTTCAGGCTCAGCACCCAGGCCTTGACCTCGGGGGAGTTGTTGTCGGTCTTGTCGAGGTCGCGGGCGTGGGTCGCGGCGACGCCGAATGCCGCCCCGGCCAAAAGCATGACGAACAGTGTGCGATGCCTCATGCCGATCTTCCGCGTGATCATCAATCCCCCAGCGTATAGGCAATCAAACTGTCGCCCTGCTTGGTGCCCAGCATGGCATGGCCGCCTGCGGCGATCACGACAAATTGCTTGCCGTCCGGCTTCAGTCGATAGGTCATCGGATTGGCCTGGCCGCCCGCCGGCAGGCGCTCCTTCCACACTTCCTTGCCGTCCTTGACGTCATAGGCGCGGATGAAAGTGTCGGTGGTCGCGGCGATGAAGGCGAGGCCTGAGGCGGTGACGATCGGGCCGCCGACGCTGGGCACGCCCAGGCCCAACCAGATCGGGAAGGGCGCGGCGTCGCGGGTGGTGCCGAACGGAACCTCCCACACGCGCTTGCCTGTCTTGAGGTCGATTGCGACCAGCGTGCCCCATGGCGGCCGGTTGCACGGCGCGCCGAAGGGCGAAACCTGGACGATCCGGTCGACGGCGTAGGGCGTGCCTAGTGCCTGGCTGACCACCGGATGGCCGGCCGCGGCCCGCGCCTCGGCCTCTGCCCGTGGCACCAGCCTGATCTCGGCGAAGGCGCGGCTGGTATTGACGATCAGCAGGTTGCGGGTCGGGTCGATCGCCAGCCCGCCCCAGTTCATGATGCCGTAATCATAGGGGAACACCGCCGAGCCCTCGGTCGAGGGCGGAGTGTAGCGGCCTTCATAGGTGAGCGCATTGAAGGCGTCGCGGCACTTGCCTTTATCCCAGAAGGTGAAACCCCACATATCCTCGGCCTTGAGGTCGCCGGGATAAAGGTCGTAGGTGGGGTTGGTGACATAAGGCTGGGTCGGCGAAGGCTTGTCGTCGGGCACACCGCCGGTCGTCGGCACCGGCCGCTCCTCGACCGGGATCAGCGGTTCGCCGGTCAGCCGGTTCAGGATGAAGATGTTGCCCTGCTTGGTCGACTGCGCTACGGCGGGCACCGGGCCATTGGCGCCGGGAAAGTCGAACAGCACCGGCTGGGACGGCAGGTCGTAGTCCCACAGGTCGTGATGGACGGTCTGGAAATGCCAGGCGACCTTGCCGGTGGCCACGTCCAGCGCCACCAGCGAGTTCGAATAGTAATCCAGCCCGTGCCGCATGCCGCCGAAATAGTCCGGCGAGGTGTTGCCCGTCGGCACATAGACCAGCCCATGCTCGGCATCGACCGAGAAGACGATCCAGGCGTTGGTGGTGCCGTGGGCGAAGCGCTCGCCCGCCGGCGCCAGGGTTTTTTCGTCCACGTCGGGCGGCAGCGGGTTCCAGGCCCAGGCGAGCGCGCCGGTGCGCGCATCGAAGGCGCGGACGACGCCGGCGGCGATGTCGATACGGGTATTGTCGAGCACGCCCGAACCCAGGATCACCTTGTCGGCGGCGATCACCGGCGGCGAGGGAACGGTATATTCGCCGGGCTTCACCGTGCCGAGATCGGCCTTGAGGTCGACCTCGCCGTTCTTGCCAAAGCCGCTGCACGGTTTTCCGGTCGCGGCGTCGAGTGCGATCAGCCGCCCATCCAGCGTGCCGTTGAAGATCCGGCTGGCGCATTCGGCGCCGACAGACGCCTGGCTGTCATGATAGAAGGTGACGCCCCGGCAATTATGCAGATAGACGCCGTTGGTGTTGACCTTCGGGTCGTAGGTCCAGATCTCCTTGCCCGTCTCCGGGTCCAGCGCCACGACCTTGTCGACATTGGAGCAGACATACATCCGCCCCTCGGCGATGATCGGTGTCACTTCCAGAGTAAAGAGCGGGAATTTCGCCTGGGTGACCGACGGGCCGAAATGATAGGTCCAGGCGACTTTGAGCTTGCCGACATTCTGCGGCGTGATCTGGTTGAGCGGCGAATAGCGCAGGCCGCCGGCGGTGTTGCCCCAGTCGTCCCAGCCGGCGATGGGTCCTGAATTGTCGATCTGGGCGCTGGCGGCGAAGGTGGCGAGCGATAGGGCGATGGCCGCAAACCATGCCGCAAATATGCTGATTCTCATCCTGTTTCCCCCGGCGCTGCTCTTGTCGTTGCGATAGACCTATAGCGGCGTACCGGAGGTTTTCAAACGAAACGCGGTTAAGCCCTATCCATGCCCGGCGGCGAAATCGGCATGGGTGACGGCGCTGCCGGTCGAATAGGTCACGACCGTGCCGCCGGTCCCGTCGCTGGCCAGGTGGAAGCCCGCGGCGACATAGTTGCCGAACAGCGTGACGGTCGCCGTCAGCGCGCCGTCGGCGATCGTCAGCGTGCCCTCGGTCTTTGCGGCATTCTCGACGAATGAGAGTTTTTCCTTGGCGCCGGCTTTGAAATCGGCGAGGTCCAGCCTGTCGCCCGCGCCGAAGCCCGACAGGGTCAGCGACGATGCGGCGTCGCCGGCGACCGACAGGGTGCCGTTGGTTGCGAATGTCACCGTTCCCCTGGCCCGGCCGCCGGAGGCGACGATCTCGCGGCCGCCGTCGATCACCGTGTCGGTCGCGGTTGCATACGGATCGACGAACAGGCGGACGCCGCTGCCGATCGTCAGGCCGCTGACGGTCACGCCTGCGCCGACCTCCTCTTTCGCGCCCCGCGCGAGCGTGAGCCCATCGACGATGCCGCCGTCGAAGACGACCTCGCCGCCGCTCGAAACCTTAAGGTCGGTGGCGGTGGCGCCTATCACGACCTGCAGCGTGACGCCGTTGGCGACGGTCGCACCGCTCAGCGCCGCGCCGCGGGCGATGGTCTCGGTGCCGCCGCTGGCGATCTTGAGGCCGCTGACCGTGGCATTGCCGCTGATCGAGAAAAAGCCGCCGCTCAGCACGCTCACGCCATCGGCCGAACCGTCTTCCTGCAGTGCCAGGACTGCGCCGCTGCCGACGACGGTGTCGACGGCGCGCGCGCCGCGATAGACCGTCATTGTCGTATATTCGAACCCGCCGAAAGAGCCCACCGGGGCGATGCCGCTGAGCACAGTCCCGCTGGCGACGCCTTCGAAATCCAAATACACCGCGCCGCCGTTCAGAATGCGCGCGTCGACACTCTTCGCGCCGCTGCCGACGACCGACAGCCGGCCGGTCCGGTCGATGGTGTTCCGCGCAATGGTGCCGGCCGACAGGTAGAGTTCTCCACCGGCGGAGACGATGATGCCGTCCACCGACGCGCCGTGGCTCAGGGTCAGCTGCCCGCCCGATACTACTTCCCGGCCGCCCGGCTTGACTGTCAGGCCGATGATGGTCCCGCCCGCGAAAACGATCGTTCCGCCGCTCTGCACGGTCGCGCCGTTCAGCTTCGCGCCATACCCAACCGCGATCGTCTGGCCCTTGCCGATCGTGACATTGCGCAAGACGGTGCCGCCGGTGAGCCTCTCGGTTCCGCCGCTCAGCAGCGTGAGGCCTTTGACGATGCCGCCGCGATCGACGGTGATCTCGCCGCCCGACGCGACGGTGACGCCGCTGACCGCGCCGCCTGACAGGACGATGAAGTCGATCCCGTCGCCGACTGTCCGGTTCGTCAGTCGGACGCCCGAACCCACCGCCTCGGAGGCCCCGCTGTCGAGCTTCAGGTCGGCGAAGCTGCCGCCGCCGAACACGACCTCGCCGTTCGACAGGACCTCGATGTTCGAAAGGACCTGCCCATGGGAGGCGACAAGGCGGCCGTTCAGGCCGACAGCCTCGATGCCGCCTTTGTCGACCGTCAGGCCGACGACCGTGCCACCGGCCAGGATGATCTCGCCGCCGCTCTTGACCGTCGTGTTGCTGGCGGTGCCGTATTGGACCAGCTGCACGCCGCCGCTACTGACGACTGTGCCCGACGCGACGATCCCGCCGAAGAAACCGCCGGAGACCGGCGTCAGCTGCTGCATGCCGCCATTCTCGACGACCGTGCCGACCGCCGTACCCCCGACCTTCTGCACGCCGCCGCTGCCGACGGTGACGCCGGACGCCGTCGCGCCGATCAGTTCCTGCACGCCGAACAGCTGGGTGCCGCTGGCAACGCAGCCGAAGAAGAGCGACTCCCGGCCGCCGGCGGAGATCACGGCATTCGTCTCGGTCCCGCTGTTGCCGAGGAGAAGCACGACGCCGCTGCCGATCCTGGCCCCGTCGACGGTAACGCCCGAGGCCACGGCCTCGTACGCGCCGGCGCTGGCGACGAGACCGGTGACTGTGCCGCCCTCATAGATGAATTCCCCGCCGGAGAGGACCACGGTGTCGATCGCATGGGCGCCCGAAAGGACCGCCTGATGAAAGCCGCTCGAGACGACGATCCCGCTGGAGGTGACGCCTGAGGAGAGCGTCTCCTGGATCACCTGGCCGCCGTGCTCGACCTTGACGCCGGTCACGCTGCCGCCGTCCAGCACCAGCGCGCCGCCGCTTTCGACCGTGATGTTTGCGGCGCTGCCTCCGGAGATGACCAGCTCTGTCCCGCCGTTTTTGATGAGCGTGCCGGTTGCCGATCCTGAATAGAAAACCGTTTGCATGCCGCCGCTGGCGATCGTCGTATGGCTGGCGATACCCCCCTGCACGGACTGCTTGCCGCCGCTTTCGATGGTGGTGTCGATCACCGCCCCGAGGTCGACATACTGGATGCCGCCGCCCTCGATCGTCGTGCCGATCGCCTTGCCGCCCTCGGCATTCTGGCTGCCTCCGCTTTCGATCACCGTACCGTGGGCGATGCCGCCGGCGATGCCCTGCTGGCCGCCGCTTTCGACGATGGTTCCGCTGGCGACGCCGCCCTTGTAGATGCTCTGGTCGCCGCCGTCGAAAAGATCCGTGCCGATCGCGACGCCGCCGGCGCTGACGGCCTGGTCGCCGAAATAGCCGACCTCGGTGTTGCTGGCCTGGCCGCCGGCTAGGACCGTCTGGGTGGCCTGCTGGAACGTGTAGGAGATGTTGCTGACCCGGGTTCCGATGGCCGTTCCATAGACAATCTGCTGTCCTGCCTCGACCACTGTCGCATCGATGGCGGTGCCGCCATGCTTTACCGTCTGCGTGAAGCTGCCGACGGCTATGGTGCCGTGCACGGTCGTGCCGGACGACACGACCGCGATCTCCTCGATCGCACCCGACGCCAGAGTGAGCCCGCTCGTCGTGGCGCCGGCGCCGATGATGATCTTTCCGCCGCTGGACACGGTCACGCCCGATGCCAGCGAACCGCCCTGCAGGATGACGGTTCCGCCCCTGTCGACGGTGACGTCATAGGTCTTGCCGCCGCGCTGGACGTTTTCCGTTCCGCCGCTTTCGATCACGGTCGCGCTCGCGATGCCGCCCTGCAGCACCGATTGCCCGCCCTGCTGGATCGTCGTGCTGACGGCAAAGCCTGGGCCGACGGATTGCTGGCCGCCATCGATCGTCGTCGACACCGCGCTGCCATGATTGAAGATTTCCTGCTGGCCGCCGCTGACGAGCGCGCCGCTGGCGACGCCGATCACCACCTGCACCGACAGGAAGCCGGCCGTCGTGCCGATCGCCACGCCGCCGGCATGGACGGTTTCGCCGCCGCTATACAGGAAGTCGCCGCTCGTCCTGCCGCCGGACAGGACATCGATCGTTCCGAAATGCTCGCTGACGCCGGTGGCCGATCCGCCAGCGCTGACGGTCACGTTTCCGCTGCTGACGATGCTGCCGATCGCCTGTCCGCCCGAGCTGACGACCTGCGACGTGAACGCCGTTACCATCGTGTTGCTGGCGACGCCGCCGGCATAAACGATCTGCTCGCTCTTGCGGATGATGTTCGAGACCAGAGAACGGCTCAGCACCGTGCCGGTCGTCGTGCCGCCGCTGACCAGCTGCAGGCCGCTGCCCAGCACGGTCGTGTCGACCGTGGTGCCGCCCCCGAGCACAGTCTGGCTTTGGCCGTTCGACACCGTCTGACTGCTGACAGTTACGCCCGACGAGACCACGGGCGTGAAGCTTCCGTCGCCGCCCGTCAGCGGCAGGAAGCCGCCGCCCACAACCTCGCGCAGCCGCGCTTCGGAATGCCGCCCGGATGTCTGGCCTGAAGACATGATCATTTCACCAGGTCCTGCGAGATGGTTGCCGCGCGTTGTTTTTATTTCGCGGGAGTGTGCTGAAGAGCTGTTGTCCCCATGGCTCCTCCCCATTTTTCAAGAATTCTTCTCAGTCTTCTTGGAAACTTGCAACAGAATTCACGTTATGACATCCGATTTCACTTCGTGCGCCTGATCGCCTCTCAAACGAAGCGTGGAATAGGTCCCAGTTGCGGCGTCGTGTCGTCGCCGAGGTCGATCATCACCTCGTCGACATAGCACCAGCCCCAGCCTTCGGGCGGGTCGTAGCCCTCGATGATCGGGTGGCTGGTGGCGTGGAAATGGGCGGTGGCGTGCTTGCTCGGGGAATCGTCGCAGCAGCCGACATGGCCGCAGGTCCGGCAGATGCGCAGATGAACCCACCAGCCGCCGGTCTTCAGGCATTCCTCGCAGCCTTTGGCGCTCGGCGTGACGGTTTGGATGGTCGTGAGGTGCGAGCAGCTGCCGGCCATGAAGTCTTCTCCAGTCCTTGGGGAGCGGTTTGTGCAAGAATTCTCAAATAAGATGCTGTCCTATAAGGCCTTGAATAGTGAGTTCCGCGCCGAAATCGCTACAGCATCGCAAAACCGCTTGTCACCGACTACCTTGCATCCATGGCCCAGGACCCGGACCCCGAAATCGAGATCGATCCCGCCTCGCCGGATGTACGGCAGGCGCAGACTTATCCGCGGCTGAACCGCGACATGATGGAGCGGATCGCCGCCTACGGCCGCGAGGAAACCCTGCCGGCCGGCGCGATGCTGTTCGCCCGCGGCCAGCGCAGCGTGGATTTCTTCGTCCTGGTCGACGGGGCGATCGAGATGTTCGACTATGACCACCGCCAGCCGCATGTCTTCGTGACCTTGGAGCCCAGGCAGTTCACCGGCGAACTCCACATGTTCAACGACCGCCAGGTTCTGGTCTCGGGCCGGACTGGGTCGGACAGCCGCCTGATCCGCATCCGCCGCGGCGATTTTCGGCGGCTGACGACCGGCGAGCCGGATATCGGCGAGATCATCATGCGTGCCTTCGTGCTGCGCCGGATGGGCCTGATCCGGCACGCCACCGGCGGGGCGGTGCTGATCGGTCCCGGCCATATCGCCGACACGCTGCGGCTGAAGCGGTTCCGGACCCGGAACGGATTTCCGCACAGGGTCCTCGACACCGACGCCGACCCGGCGGCCGACGGTTTCCTGGACTGCTTCTCCCTGACGGCGGCCGAGTTGCCGGTGGTGATCGCAGACTGCCAGCATGTGCTGCGCAATCCGAACAATGCCGAGCTGGCCGATGCGCTGGGCCTGACCGAGGCGCTCGATCCCAACCATGCCTGGGATGTCGCCATCGTCGGCGCCGGTCCCGCCGGGCTGGCCTCGGCGGTCTACGCCGCGTCCGAGGGGCTGGACACGATCGTGATCGAGGGCATGGCCCCGGGCGGGCAGGCGGGGACGAGCTCGAAGATCGAGAATTATCTGGGCTTCCCGACTGGCATCTCCGGTCAGGCGCTGGCCGGGCGGGCGCAGATCCAGGCGCAGAAATTCGGCGCCCATCTGGAGATTTCGCGTGAGGCCGTAAAGCTCGATTGCTCGGCTTCGCCGTTCCACCTGATCCTCGACGATGGGCAGGTCATCCAGGCCCGCTCGATCGTCGTCGCCACCGGCGCGCGTTACCGCAAGCTGGACGTCGCCGACTATGCGCGGTTCGAGGGGCAGGGCATCCATTATGCCGCCACCGCGATGGAGGCGCAGCTCTGCTTGGGGCAGGAGGCGATCGTGGTCGGCGGCGGCAATTCGGCCGGCCAGGCGGCGATGTTCTTGTCGCGCCACGCTGCCCATGTTCACATCCTGGTCCGCGCCAACGGGCTGGCTGCGACCATGTCTGACTATCTGGTCCAGCGCATCATGCAGTCGCCGCGCTGCACCCTGCACAGCCATACCGAAATCACCGGCCTCGACGGCGACGAGCGCCTGCGCGGCGTCACCTGGACCAACGTGCGGGACGGCCGCAGCGAAACGCGCCCGGTCGGCAATGTCTTCGTCATGATCGGCGCCGAGCCCAATACCGCCTGGCTCGACGGCTGCCTGGAGCTCGATGCGCAGGGTTTCGTGCGCGCCGGCGCGGCCTCCGACGGCGTGCCGCTGCAATCGCCTTATGCGACGACCAAGTCGGGCGTCTTCGCCGTCGGCGACGTCCGCTCAGGCTCGGTCAAACGCGTCGCCGCCTCGGTCGGTGAGGGCTCGGTCGTAGTGGCGGCGATCCATCGGTTTCTGCATCCGGACGGCTAAAGCCGCCTCAGCGTCTCCACATCTGCCTCGCCATCGAAATATTTGGCCAGCGCCTTGGCGAAGACCGGATTGTCGGGCGCTGCCTGGGCAAACAGTGTCATCGAGGAGCGGAACTTCATGTCGTCGGGCCAGCCGAAAATGTCGGAGGCCGAGCGGCCCTCGACCGCCAGCACCAGCCGCGTGCAATCCTCCAGCCGGGGCCCGAGCACAGGATGGTCCTGATAGGCTCGGGCCTCGTCGAGGGAGTTGATCGCATAACGCTGCGCCATCGCGCTGAAGCCCAGCCCGGCGATCTGCGGGAAGATGAACCACATCCAGTGGCTGCGCTTGCGGCCCTCGGCAAGCTCGGCGCGCACCCGGTCGATGACCGGCACCTGGGCGCCGACGAAGCGCTGAAGGTCGTAGGGATCGTCCATGTCTCGTACATATGGTTGGGACGCGGCTCGAACAATCGGTTTACGCATTCCGCGATTCGATGATACCCCGGGATTAGCGCCGAGTCCGTCGGCGCCTTCGCTAGGAGTGACCAAGATAGATTCCGGTTCGGCACGGAATGTGGCAGCGTCCGCGGCTTCGCGCCGGCGCAGGCCGAATGCGCGTGGCCGGGCAGGGGGCAAGCGGACGCGGCAGGAGCAGCAGAAGCAGGACAGCCGCCAGCGCATCCTCGACGCCGCCAAGACCGTGCTGGCCGACATGCCCTATGCGCTGATGGCGGTCGAGGATGTGATCGCCGCGGCGCAGGTCAGCCGGACCACCTTCTATCGCCATTTCGACAGCAAGTTTGCGATCTTCCGCGAACTGCACCCGCCATTCCTCGCCCAGCTTTTCGAAGTCTATGACGGGCTGGGCCGCCACCCGGACCCGACGGTCGACCAGATCGCCGATTGGGTGCGATCGTTCCTCGATTTCTACCGGACCGAGATCATTTTGGTCAGGGCCTACTGGAACATCTATTCGATCGAGCCCGAGTTCGATCCGATCGCCGAGGCGATCACCGAGATGCTCTGCCGGCGCCTGGCCGAGACCTTGCCGGCCTTCAGGCGCTCGCTCGCCGGCGACGGCGCGGACATGGCGGCGCGGATCGAGGCGCGGCTTTTGCTTCAGGACATCAACAACTTCGCCATCGAGTCCACGGTCCGGGGCTGGGACCTGGACACGGAGATGGCCATCGGCATCCTCGCCCGGCGCATCCATGGCTTCCTCCAGGCCTACGCCTAAAACCGGCCAGCCAACCCCCTCCCGACCGAGCCGATCTGCCAGGTGAAAAACTGCTACTTGACGTTACATGGTGTCCGCACATAATGTGACATTCATGAGCTGGCCGCGGATGCGCGTCCGGCCGCCCTGAAATCGCAAAACAGAAACCATCCTGGGGGAGTGTCCTATGCGCGCCAATTTCCGGTCATTGCTGCTTGCCTGCGTCGCGCCCTGCGCCGTCGCTTCCCTGCCTGCCGACGCGCAGGAAACCCAATCAGCCGGCAACGGCACCGCGCTGGAAGAGGTCGTGGTGACCGCGCGGCGCGTGCAGGAGAACCTGCAATCGGTCCCGACCGCGATCACCGCCTTTACCGCGGCGGATTTGAAGGAGCAGCAGATCCTCTCCTTCGGCGACATCGCCAACAACGTGCCGAACCTGAACCTGCAGACCCAGTTCGGCGAGCCGGCGACGCCCTTCATCACCATCCGCGGCTTCTCCAACGGCACCTTGAACCCGTCGGTCGATTCGCCGGTCGGCCTCTATATCGACGACGTCTATATCGGCCGTGCCGTCGGCGCCGCTTTCGATCTCGCGGACCTTGAGCAGCTCGAAGTGCTGCGCGGGCCGCAGGGCACATTGTTCGGGCGCAACGCCACGGGCGGCGCGCTCAGCTTCCACACCAAGAAGCCGACCGGCCAGTTCGATGCGCACCTGGAGTCGACGTTCGGCGACTATGATCTGAAGCGGGTCAAGGCGACGTTCGACACACCAGAAGTCGCCGGCTTCGCCGCCCGGCTGACGGTGCTCCATACGGAGAATGACGGCTATGTGAGGAATTCCCAGGCCGGCCGCGTCACCGTGCTGCCGGACCCGTTCGGCACGATCCGCGCCGCCGACAGTTTCGGCGAGAACGACCAGACCGGCGTCGCGCTGGCGATCAGCTACAGCGGCATCGACAAGCTCTCGGTCGATTACAAGTTCGATTTCACGAACCAGGTGCAGAGCCAACTCGGCACGCAAGGGCTGGGCTTCGCGTCCGGCGATGGGTTCCAGCAGCTTCTGGTCCAGGACCAGGGCCCCGGTCGCGTCCCGGTCAGCCTGAGCCGGCTCGGCACTTTGCCGCTCGGCTTCAACACGCCCGGCAACCTGACGGTCCTGGGTCATAGCCTGACTGCGCAGTATGAACTCTCGGACGATCTCAGGGTAAAGAGCATCACTGCCTTCCGCTCGATGCGCGAGGATACCGGCGGCAACGCCATTGACGGCGGCACGTGGATCGGCACGCCATTGACCCAGGCAACGCTCGGTATTCCGGTCGGCACGCCCTGGACCCTGATCAGCTCGATCGCCCGGCGGACCCAGCATCAATGGTCCGAGGAGGCTCAGCTCATCGGCAATATGGGCGCCTTCGACTGGATCGCCGGCTTCTATTATTTCAATGAGATCGGCTACCAGAACGACCCGGTGCTGTCCGGCTTCTTCGGCAGCGGCATCCTGACCCCGGCGGCGCTGAAGAAGGAACTGGCCGGTCCCGGCGCCTATGTGCTGGGCACCATCGACGCGGCCGACAACACCTCGCTCGCAGGCTACGCCCACGGCACCTACCATCTGACCGACGCCATCGACCTGTCGGCCGGCCTGCGCTTCACCAACGATCAGCGCACCTACGATCACCTGTCGCCGGGCAATGTGTTCAGCCAGGACGCCGATTTCTATCACACCGACTGGGATGCCTCGGTCACTTACAAGTTCACGCCGGATATCAACGTCTATGCCAAGGCCTCGACCGGTTATCTTGCCGGCGGCTCGCTGGGCGGCTTCAACTTCAAGCCGGAGACCAACCAGTCCTTCGAGGTCGGTCTGAAATCGGAATTCCTGGATCACAAGCTGCGGGCCAACCTGGTCGGCTTCTACCAGCATGTGCGCAACGTGCAGGTGACCGAGTTCGACACGACGCACGGCACCTACATCATCAATGGCGGCGGCGAGAGCATCAACGGCGTCGAGCTGGAAACCCGCGCCATCGTCGCGCCCGGTCTGCAGCTGACCGCCAATTTCGGCTATGCGCGCACCCCCTCCAACGTGAATCCGGTTTCGGGGCTCGAGATCGGTGCGCTCTACCCATCCGAGAACCTGGCGCTAGGGGCGCAGTACGATACGCCGCCCTTGTTCGGCGACACCTATGCCGCGTTCCGCATCGATGCGAACTGGACCTCGGGCTATGCCGGCCTGTCGAACCTGCCCAACAACACCGTGAACCAGGCCCTGATCGCCGCGACCAGCACGCCGGCCGAATGGCAACTCAATCTGCGCGCGTCGCTGGTCGACATCCCGATGGGTTCGACCAAGGGCAAGGTGTCGATCTGGACCACCAACCTGCTCGACAACCAAAGCATCGCCTTCACCCGTGAGATTTTCTACACGGTCGGCCAGTTCGAGGTTCCGCGCACCTTCGGCGCCGACCTGTCGATCGATTTCTGAGGCCGGACATGACCGCTCGCTTCCTCTACCGCGCCATCTGCGTCGACACTCTCGAAGCCTCGATTCCGTTCTACCGCGATGGGCTGGGCTTCCAGCCCGTCGGCGAACCGGAGGTGGAGCAGGGGGCATGGCTGGAGACACTGACCGGACTGCCCGGTGCAAAGCGTATCCACCAAAGGGTGCGTAACGGCGAGGGCATCACACTCGATCTCTACGCCTTCCAGAACCCCGCCCCGGTCGGCCCGCGCGAGCGGCGCAAGAACAACCAATACGGCCTGACCCATCTCGCCTTCTATGTCGACAGCGTCGACGACTGGGCCGGCCGGGTATCAGGTGCCGGCGGCAAGGTCTTCGCCCATACGCGGGCGACCTTCCGCGATAATGGCACCACGATGATGTATTGCACCGACCCGGATGGCACACGGGTCGAGCTGATGCAGGCGCCAGGCGAACGGCAACGCTTCTCCCATTCCGGCGTCTGCATGGACGATATCGAGCACTTCCTCGCCTTCTATCGCGGCCTCGCCGGCCTCGAGCGGGCGGAGAACTACGAGCCCTTCGACCATGGCTATTTCATGAACGTGAACCACGGGCTGCTGAACGCGCTCGGCGTGTCGACGGCCGAGCTCGAGGACATGGTCACGATCGCGCGTCGCGAAGGAGCGCTCGGCGCCAAGCTCACGGGCAGCGGAGGCGGCGGCGCGATCGTGGCCCTCCCTCCCGACGACGCCGACGCGACCGAGCGCATCGCGGCGGTGCTGCGAAAGGCCGGCTACCGCGCGTTCGTCGACGCGATCGGCTGACTTCAGCTGCTCGCGGACGTGTAGTGCCCGATGGCCTTCTTCCAGATCGCCCGCGAGAGCGCGAACGCGGCGGCGGCGGCGGCGGCGGCCACGGCGCGCTTCGCCCATGGTGCACGCCCGAGGAGCGCTTCGTCGGGGAACCGGGTCATCACCGCAGTCGGACCGACGAAGGTTAAGACGAACCGCAAGGGCCCTTTTAAAACTGTCAAGGGGCAACG
>CAZNNJ010000050.1:0-15055 GCA_964574305.1 uncultured Rhodospirillales bacterium
GACGCTGCGCGGTTACGTCGGCGGCGAGAAGATGGCGTTCCTCCAGAACCCGAAAACCGTGGCGGCGCTGCGCCACCTCGGCCTGGCGCTGGATGCGGAGCGCGCCGGATCGGTCGATCAGGTGCGCGATCCCCAGCTTCTGGGGACCAAGCCGCAATTCCTGTGGCCGAGCTCGAGCCCCCTGGTCGAGCTCGCCCGCCGCAACGTCACGGTCCTGCGCGACCAGGTGATCTTCAACTCCCCGATCGTGATCTATTCCTGGACACCGGTCGCCGACGGGCTGGTCAGCGCCGGGCTCGCGGTCAAGGAGGACGGGCATTACTATGTCGACGCGAGGCAGCTCATCGATGCGGTCCTGGCGCGCAAGCCGTGGGCGACGCTGGGCCAGCCCGGCCTGTACGGGACAGTCCGGCTGATCGCCACCGATCCCAACAAATCGAATTCCGGCTTCATGTTCGCCGGGCTGGCGGCCAACCTGCTCGCGGGCGACGTCGTCGGCCGCGACAGCTTGCAGTCGGTGCTGCCGCGGCTCACCGACTTGTTTCGCGGCATGGGCTACAAGCCGGATTCGTCCGGCAAGGTTTTCGACAGCTATATCGCCGGCGGGCCGGGCGCCGACCCGCTGGTCGTCGGCTATGAGAACCAGCTGGTCGAATGGATTTTGCAGGACCCCGCCCGTTGGGCCCGTGTCGAGGCCGCGGCGGGGCCGGCCAAGCCGGTCGCGCTCTATCCCCGGCCCACGGTCTATTCCGCCCATCCGCTGCTGGCTCTGGCAACCGAAAGCACCGACCTGATCGACGCCCTGATGTCCGCCGAGCTGCAAACGATCGGTTGGCGCGATCATGGTTTTCGCGGGCCGCTGGGCGCGGTCGGCTCGGATACCGACGCTCTGGTCAAGGGGCGCATGCCGGAGCAGATTGCCTCGGTCGCGCCGATGCCGGAGATCGAAGTGATGCTGGAGATTTTGAAGGCGCTAGCTTAACAAACCGCCAGGACCAGGGCTGTGGGGAGCAAAGTTCGCATGAGTGATTGGAGTGCCGGCTATGTCACCGATATTCCCTATACTTATGGTGTCTATCGCGAGCTGATTCCGTCGATTCTCAGCTTCGGCGCCCTGACGGCCGGTTTTGCCGCGCCCGATCCCAATGCGCCGCTGACCTATTGCGAGCTCGGCTGCGGGCAGGGCTATTCGGCCAATATCGTCGCGGCGGGTCATCCGAATATCGAGGTCCATGCCAACGACTTCAATCCGGCTCACATTCTCGGCGCCCGGAGCCTGGCCGCGGCCGCCCGAACGCGCAGCGTCCATTTCTACGATTCCAGCTTTGCCGAATTCGCCGTCGACGAGACGCTGCCCGATTTCGACATCATCGCGCTGCACGGCATCTATAGCTGGATCAGCGCCGAGAACCGCCGCCATATCGTCGATTTCATCCGCCAGCGGCTGAAGGTCGGCGGGCTGGTCTATATCTCTTACAACGCGATGCCGGCCTATGCCTCGGTCATGCCGCTGCGCCGCCTGCTGGCCGACCGCGCGGACGCCGGCTATGGCTCGACCGTGGCACGGATCGAACAGGCGCTGGCCTACGCGAAGCAGTTGACAGACGCCGATGCCGCCTATTTTCGTCCCGGCGCGGGGATTCCCGAGACCCTGAAGCGTATTCAGGACGGTAGCCGGGATTATATCGCGCACGAATATTTCAACCGTGACTGGACGGCCTTCTATCATGCCGACGTCGCCGCTGACCTGGCCGCGGCCAAGCTGAGCTATGTCGGGCCGGCTGACCTGCTGAGCGGCATCGATGCGATCAACGTGAATGCCGAGCAGCGGTCGCTGCTGACAGCCGCGTCCACGGTGACCGAGCGCGAGACATTGCGCGACTACATCGTCAATCAGGTCTTCCGGCGCGACATCTTTGTGAAGGGCGCGATCCCGCTGAACCAGCTCGAAGCCCGGGAGAAGTGGGCCAAGGCACGCTTCGTGCTGACAAACGGCAGGGCCGATGTGCCGAAGACGGTCAAGGGCGTGCTGGGCGAGGCGAACCTGCAGCCGGAGGTCTACGATCCGCTACTCGACGGGCTCGCGAACGGCGCCCGCACGGTGTCCGAGCTTGCCGAGGATCCGCAAGTGACGGCGCTCGGCTGGGACCGGCTGCAGCAGGCGCTGGCCGTCCTGGTCGGCGGCGGCCAGCTTCAGCCGGCGCTCGAAGCGGCGGGTGACGGCACGCGCCTGGCCAGCACCAGGGCCTTCAACCGCGCGATCGTCGAGCGGGCGCGCACCTCTGAGCATTGGCGCTTCCTGGTCTCGCCGGTTTTCGGCGGCGCCGTGTTCTTGGGACGTACGTCGCAGCTGTTCCTGCTGGTCCGCGAGGACGGCGCCGACGACCCGCCGGCCGTCGTCTGCGACATGCTGATGGCCCAGGGTGCAGCCCTTAACAAGGACGACGGGACGCGGCTCGAGACCCGCGACGAGAACCTGGCCGAGCTCAGGTCGCTCTACGAGGTCTTCAGCGATAAGCAGGTGCCGCTGCTGCAGTCGATCGGACTCGCCTGATCGGTTAGTGAATTGTGATAGGCCTAAGCAGCATGACCGGCAGCGTACGGCCAGCCTTGGCGGCATAAGTATCGATCTGCGTGTTCTGCCTTCGCATCATGGGCCAAACCTCGGCACGGCGCTCGGCCGACAGTTCTTCGGCATGAACGCGCAGCTTTTTCCGGCCGAGCCGGATCTCGATATCGGGGTGGGCCTTCAGGTTATGGTACCAGCCGGGCGCCTTGGCCTGCCCGTTGTTGGAGGCCAGCACCAGCACGCCCTGGGCGCCCACCGGATAGCATTGCAGCGGGATCATCCGTATCTGCCCGGTCCTGGCGCCGACGGTGTACATCAGCACCATCGGCCGCCCCAGCCAGCCGCCGATCCAGCCGCTCGTATGGTGATAGACGAAGCGATGGGCCTTGGTGATCCACTCGAAATTGGCCATCGATTTTCCTGTCGCGAATTTGGTCTACTCTATTTCACCACGTCGTTCCCGCGAAGGCGGGAATCCAGTCCTAGAGCGGCGTCTGCCGCGACATGAGTCTTTTTCCGCGCTACCGCGCGTATTTCCTGGATTCCCGCCTTCGCGGGAATGACGATGAAAGGAAATCGCTGCTGTGCTAGCTGTAAAATGTAACCACAGCGAGGCTTTGCCATGACGGATGTCCCCGGTTTCACCAGCGAGGAATTCTCCTTCAACGGTGCGACCCGCACGGTGTTCAGGCGGGGGCAGGGGCCGGCGGTGGTGGTGATGCATGAGGTGCCGGGGATCACCCCGCCCGTGGCCGCCTTTGCCACCCGCGTCGCCGATGCCGGCTTCTCCGTCTATATGCCGCTGATGCTGGGCACGCCGATGCGGCCGGTCGGCGGCGGCTATATATTGAGCTCGGTCGCCCGGGCCTGCATCAGCAGGGAATTCCGCGTGCTGGGCGCCAATCAGTCCAGCCCGATCATCGACTGGCTGCGGGCGCTCGCCCGGCTGGCGCATGGGCGCCATGGCGGTCCGGGCGTGGGCGCCATCGGCATGTGCCTGACCGGCAATTTCGCGCTCGCCATGATGCTGGATTCGCCGACCCTGGCGCCGGTCCTGTCGCAGCCCTCGCTGCCCTTTCCGGTCAGCAAGGCGGCCAAGTCCGCGCTCCACGCCTCGCCGACAGAGATCGCGGCGGCGCATGAGAAGATCGACAAGGAGGGGGCCCGCATACTGGGCCTGCGCTTCCAAGGTGATCCGGCCTGTCCGGCGGAGCGGTTTCAGCGTCTGCGCGAGGAATTCGGTGAGGCCTTCGAGGGAATCGAGATCGATCCCAAATACGCCAATCCCGCCGGGCCGAAGCCACCGCACAGCGTCGTCACCAACCACCTGGTCGACAAGGAAGGCGAACCCACGCGCGCCGCGCTCGACCGTGTGCTCTCCTTCTTCAAGGAGCAGCTGGCGCCGGCGGCGTAGACAGGAAGTTTCACCACAAAGGACACGAAGGGCACAAAGGAAAGCCGAAATTAGGCCTTGTTTTCCTTGGTGTTCTTTGTGTCCTTTGTGGTTAATACCGTCTTCGGACCGGACGCCGAACGGGCCGTTCCGGCAATCGATCAAGAGGGGAAGAGGCGATGCTGAGTCTGCAGGAGCTGAATGACGAGCGGGATATCAAGCTCGTCTATTGCAACTATTGCGACATTATCGACGACAAGGATTTCGATCGGCTGACCGAAGTGTTCACCACCGATGCGGTGCAGGACTACCGCTCCAGTCTGGGGTTCGTCATGCAAGGGACCGAGCCGCTGATCGCCGGCGCCCACAAGCACATGGGCAAGGATTCCTATTGCGGCACGACCCACCACAACGTGGTCAATTTCCGCATCCAGGTGAGCGGCGACACCGCCAAGGCCAAGGTCCATTACTATGCCGTCCATCGCGGCGCCGGTAAGCACGAGGGAGCGCTCTATTCGATGTGGGGCGAATATGTCGACGACCTGGTCCGCACCCCGGCGGGCTGGCGGGTCAAGAACCGGCTGTACCGCAGCATCATGACCGAAGGGCCGGTGGTTACTTATAAGGATGATTGAGTTCCGCGCGTAGTTGCTGATGTAGGCAGGCTCTGACATTCACCCTCACCCTAACCCTCTCCCATCAAGGGAGAGGGAATCTCTTTCATGTCCCTCCCCCTTGATGGGGGAGGCGAGGAGAGGGTGATGCCGTCAACTGCGCCGGTCCGCGGAAGGAGAAAACAGAGTGTCCATGACCAAAACCGCCGCACTCCTCACCAGCCTGCTCCTGCTCTCCATCCCGGCCATTGCCGCCGAGCCCCCGCCGCTCGCGCAGCAGGCGCATGTCGTCTGGGACCTGACCGAGATCTATCCGACCGACGCCGCCTGGGAGGCTGAGCGCAAATCCGTCGCCGATGCCTTGCCGGGCCTGGCTGCCTATAAGGGCACGCTGGGCAAGGATGCGGGCAGCCTTGCCAAGGCCCTCAAGGCGATCTCCGATGTGCAGCGGCGGCTGGCGCGTCTTTCGACCTATGCCAGCCTGAAGCGTGACGAGGACACCCGTGATGCCGCCAACCAGGACCGGCTGCAGCGGGCCGAGCTGCTGGTGACGGATACCAAGGCGGCGACGTCCTTTGTGAAACCTGAAATCATTCGGATCGGCGCAGCCCGGATCGGCCAGTTCGTCGCTACCGATCCGGCGCTGAAGCCCTTCGCCTTTCTCCTGAAAGACACGCTGCGGCAGGCACCCCATACGCTTGGGGACGAGGCAGAGCAGGTGCTCGCCGGCACCCGCACGATGCAGAACGCGCCCGAGATGATCTACACCTTGCTCGCCAGTGCCGACTTGCCCTGGCCGACGATTACGCTCTCGGATGGGCGTAAGGTGCGTCTCGACAGCCAGGGCTATACCGCGACCCGCGACCTGCCCAACCGCGACGATCGCAAGGCGGTGTTCGAAGCGTTTTTCGGCAAATGGGCGGAGTACTCCAAGAGCTTCGGGGCGACCTTGGCCGGCAGCATGCAGGGGACGATTTTCGAGGCCCAAGCCCGGCAATATCCGAACGCCGTCGCCTATGCGGTCTCCGCTCATAACGTGCCCGAGGCGGTCTATCACACCCTGGTCGAGGAGACGCATAAGGGCCTGCCGTCGCTTTATCGGTATTTCGTGCTGCGCAAGAAGATGCTGGGTCTCAGCGACCTGCACTATTACGATCTTTATGTGCCGCTGGTGAAAAGCGACAAGCGTTACACGGTCGATGCGGCCGAGAAGATGACGCTGGAGGCGGTCAAGCCGCTGGGCCAGGATTACGTCGACCCGTTGGCCGAGAGCTTCGCCGCCCGCTGGATGCATGCGCTGCCTCAACTCGGCAAGAAGCCGGGCGCCTACATGAATCCTGGCGCCTATGACGTTCACCCGTTCGTGCTTGCCAACTTCACCGGCAATTACGACAGCGTCTCGACCATCGCCCACGAATGGGGTCATGCGATGCACAGCGTGCTGGCGAACCACGCCCAGCCATTCGAAACCTCGGACTACCCGATCTTCCTGGCCGAGATCGCCTCCACCTGCAACGAGATGCTGCTGCAGGACAATCTGATCGCCGGCGCCAAAACCAAGGAAGACAGACTGTTCTTCCTGAACCAGGCGGTGGAGACGATCCGCACTACCTTCTTCCGCCAGGCGATGTTCGCCGAGTTCGAGATGAGGGCGCACGAGGCCGGGGAGCGCAAGGAGGCGCTGACCGGCGAGGCCTTCAGCAAGATCTATCTCGACCTATTGAAGCGCTATTACGGCGACGCCCAGGGCGTGGTGAAGATCGACGACCTGTACGGCATCGAGTGGGCCTACATCCCCCACTTCTACAACGACTTCTACGTCTACCAGTACGCGACCTCGCTCGCCGCCGCGGCCTATTTCAGCCACGCGATCGCCGCCGGCGACACCAAGGTCCGCGACACCTATCTGGGCGTGCTGAAGGCCGGCGGATCGGATTATCCGTACGACATCCTGAAGAAAGCCGGCCTGGATATGGCGAGCCCCGCGCCCTATCAGGCGCTGGTGGCAAGGCTGAACATGCTGCTCGACCAGATGGAAGCGCTGACCAAGGGGTAGGCGATCATGATTTCATGTCACACCGGAATTTTTGCCTGTGCGTTGCTGGGTACGGTTGCGACCGGTGTGCCGGTCTCAGCAGCGCAGTGCGCCGACGAGCTTTATGGGTTGGCTGATATCATGGATGCGCCTCGTTTCGAGGACTATACCGTTCCTGCCGAAAAGCTGGACCGTCCGGCTAACCCGGTTCTGGCCACACGCGACGCTCGCGAGTTTCGCACGATGCTGCGCCAGGCAGCTGTGAAAGGTCCAAATTTTGCAGGCCACTTCACGGTCGCTGTCTGGGGGTGCGGCTCTGCCTGTACCGATTTCGGTATCATCGACGTCAAGTCCGGCAGGGTTTTCTTCGCGCCCGATCTACGCGGCATCTCGACCTTCAGAGTCGTTGAGCCAGATAGCCAGGAGCCCGAATACAATGGTCTCCGCTTCCGGACCGGTAGCCGCCTTCTGGTCGTTCTGGGCGCTCCGAGGGAAGACGAAGCACGCGATGGTGTGGCGTTTTATGAGTGGACAGGCACTGAATTAAAGCTGCTGCGATTTGTCTCTCGCTCTCAAATCCTGGCAGCAGCCTGCGGTGAGGCGTCCCGACCGGCTCAGTCCAAATAAAGCGTTTCGTTGAATTCGCGGTTCAGCGTTCGACGCTTGCGGTCAATGAGGCATGATCGATCGACTCCTTGGTGAGCTTGGCCAGCAGTTCGTTTGCCGGCCCGTCACTATCGATCGCGACCTCGGCAGTGGGCATAGCCCAGATGGTGAACTGATAGTGATGGGTGCCCGAGCCGGCGGGCGGGCAGGGGCCGTCATAGGTGGCGTCGCCGAAATTGCTGGCGACGCCATGGGCGCCGGGCGGCAGCGCCGACATACCCTGCGGTAGCCCGGTGGCGCTCGCGGGCAGCCCGGCGACGATCCAGTGCGACCACAGCTTTGGCTTCACGTCGATATCGATGATGGTCAGCACCAGGCTCCTGGCCGCCGCCGGCTGTCCCGCCCAGGACAGCGCCGGCGAGATGTTCTTGCCACCGCAGCGTGTGTAGACGTGCGCTGCGGGAATCGTGCCGCCGTCCTTGATGTCGGTGCTGGTGAGCGTCATGGCGGCGGCTGGCAAGGCAGAGCAGGCCATGAACATAAACGCTGCTATATAAGCGAGGTGTCGAAATCGCATTTGTGCAGCCTCCTTCGTCTTGGCGTCATTCCAGTGCAAGCGGGAATCCAGGAATCAGGTTCAAGAATTTACCCGCAGATTACGCAGATTAACGCAGATTTTTGCTTCGCGGCTTTCAGCCGCCGAAGGTAGTGGCATTCGGATCTGATCTGCGAAAATCTGCGCAATCTGCGGATAAAACCTGGCTTCCTGGCTGCGCGGGAATGACGAAGCAGCAAAAGGAATATTCGGCCCCAGGCCAACCTACGCCCGCACTGCCCGTCCCATCGCGTCCAGCGGGCCGCTCCAGCGCGTGGGGCGGGGCGTGAAGGCGGAGCCGCGCAGGAACTCGCCCTTGTTGTCGGGCGGGCCGTCGACGAAGCCGAACGACAGGTGGGAGCGGAACCCCAGGAGCCCCAGCAACTCCTCGCTCGCCGTCTCATAGACCGCGGGCGAGAGCGACAAAGCGAAGTTCTCGGACTGCCGGTAATAGGGCTTGGTGTAGTAGGTGAGGATGCCGCGCCGCGGCCGGCCGGTGTTGTTGGCGCCGGCGGAATGAACGGTCAGCCCGCCGAAGATGATGGCGCTGCCGGCCGGCGCCGCGATCGGCCGGAGCAGCGCTTCGAGCTGTTCCTGGCTCCAGGGCGCGAGGTCGGGGCCCCAGCGATCGCTCATCGGGATGACGCGGGTCGCCCCGTTCTCGGCGGTAAAGTCGTCCAGCGTCCACAGAAGCTGCACCACGACGGCGCAGCGGAAATCTGCGGTCTGGTCGCGGTGGTGATACTGCGCCACCCCCGGAGTCTGGACGATGTTGGCGGTCATCGAGGAGAGCAGGAAGTCTTTGCCCAGCAGCAGCCGGGCCGCCGCCAACGCCACGGGGTGGAGCGCCAGGTCGCGGAAGGCCTGGCCCTTGTTGATCAGGTTGAAGATGCGGCGGTTGTCACCGATGTCGGAAAAGACTTGGCCGAGCGCGGCCTCGCCCGCCGCCTGCTGGTCGAGCCGTTCGCGTAAGCAGCCGAGCGTTGCGGGATCGATCGCATCCTCGACAACGGCATAGCCGGAGGCCGCGATATCGGCCGCCATCCTGGCCTCGAAGTCCTCGGCAAGCCCCATGCCGGCTCCTCCCGACGGTTCATTGGCCGAAGCTTACGCCGGTTTCGTTTCGTCGTCGGCAAAGAAAAGGGGCCCTCTCCGAAGAGAGGACCCCATGCTCGAGGACCGGATCGTTCAGTGCGCCAGCGGATCGGGGCGCAGCTGGAAGGCGACTTCCTTGGAATATTCGCCTTCGCCGCCTTCCTGGTGCCATTGCACGCCGGAGCTGTAGGTCGCGTGCATGCCCTTGCCCTTCCAGCCGGCCTTGTCGTCGTCGATCCGGAAGTCCATGCCGCGGGTATAGAAGCCCATCGGGTAGGGGACGCGGAAGGTGACGAACTTGGATGAACCTTCGGGCAGGGCGACGATCGAGTCCGAGTTGGTCGCCGGGAAGAAATGGGTCTCCTTGCCCAGGCCGACGACGTCGAAGATGTCGTCCCACTCCGAATAGACGAAGTCGGAGGTGGCGAAGGTCTTGCCGACATGCGGGCTCGGCAGGTCATAGAAGGTCCAGCCTTCCGGGCAGTGCTGGCCGGTCGCGGTCGGGCCGTTCGTCACCTTGCACTTGCGCCGGTCGAATTCGCCGACCTGGCCGGAGGAGAAGGCAGCCCAGGCCCGGTTCTGGCTGTCAGTGCCGACGCCACGGATGCCTACCGCCGCGTATTTGCCGTCCTTGAGCGGCGGCTCGTAATACTCGGCCTTGCAGGTCTCGGGCGGGTTGTTGCCCGGGATCAGGTGGACGATGCCCGACGGGACATAGGGTACATAGGCCGCTTCCCAGACGCTGCCGTCCTTGGCGACGCCCATGCCATAGAGATAGCGGCTGATCCGCGTATCCTTGCCGGCATTGGTCTTGGCTTCGGCTTCCTTGGCTTTCTCCGCCGCCATCGGGCCCGCGCCTTCCTCGCCCGCGACGTTCTTCAGCGCGTCGCCCGGCTGCGCCCATTTCTTGCTGTCCGGATCGATCTTGCCGTCGCCCGACGTGTCCAGCACCATCGGGCACCAGCCGGACGCCTTCTTCGGGTCGTGCGTCTCGTCCCAGATCTTGGTGTTGAACCAGGTGATCACCGACGTGTCGCCCGACAGCCACAGGGTGCTGTCCTTGTCGAAGGTGAAGTTGGAGTGGTTGCCGCCGGAGCAGAGCGGGATGTTCTCCACCTTCTGCGTCGCCGGGTCATAGACCACCAGCTGTGCCGCCTTCTTGTTGGTCAGAGGGAAATACTTCGACGATGCCACCGACCCGTCCGAGCAATAGGCGGGTTCGGTCCCGGCGGTCGACACGGTCGGCATCCACACCCGGCCCTTGCCGTCCATCTCGTCGGCATGGATGCGGACGCTGTCGTCATGCGCCGATCCGTCCAGCCCCGGGATCGGGATCGTGCTGGTTTTCAGCGTCTTCGGGTCCAGGATCTCCAGCTGGCTGTGCAGCATGCCCATGCCGTAGATCGGGCCGCCGGCGTTGACGTGCGGATCACGATGGTCGCTGGTGATCTGGTCGTGGATGAAGCGGCCGCCGCCCCAGTCCGTGATCGTCAGCACCAGGTTGCGTTCCTTGCCCGACGGCCGCGGCGGGGTCACTTCCGGCGTCTTGCCGGCGGCGATCGCATCGGTCCAGTTGGCATACATCTTCAGCGCCCGGTCGCGGCCGAAATGCGCCATGTTGTTCTGCATCTGCAGCGACATGTCCTTGCCGTTATTGTGGATGGCGGGGTCGCCATCGGCGCGGACCATCTGGATGCGCTGGCTCCAGGCCTCGACGCTGTTGCCCGGCGTCAGGATCTCGCGCGTCGCCTTGTCGCCCAGCTGGTGGCAGAACATGCAGTTCTCTTTCATGTTCTCCAGCCAGTGCTGCTGGGTCACCATTTGGGGCGCGATGCCGTTGCCGTTAGGCCCCGTGCCGGTGCCGGGGAACTCGCTCTCCGCCGGCGGCTGGATCATCGCGTACCAATAGGCGGCCGGGTAATATTCCGCCGCCGCCTTGGCGTCGGCCGCGACATCGGCCTTGAGGTCGACCCGGTTGCCGGGTGTCGCCTCGACCGGCTTGCTGTCGGTCAGGCCATAGCCGCGGACCCAGACCTGGTATTTCGCCTTGGGCAGTGTGGGCAGCACATAGCGCCCCTGGTCGTCGGTGACGACGATCTTGATATAGCGGGTCGGCAGCTCCTTGGTCTCGGCGATCACCCATACGCCGGCCTCGGGCCCCTTGGCGGAGGTGACCACGCCGCCGATATCGTCGGCGACGATCTCGATGCCGTCACCCGCCGCCCAGGCTGGCGATGACGCCACGCCGCCGACCCCGGCGAGCAGGCTGGTTGCAAGCAGAATCGTGGCAGCACGTAATCTCATCGAAATCCTCCCCAGGGCGGTCTTCCGGCGGGATTTGTTGATGCGGACGCGCCAGCGTCCGGCTCCGGAACCGCAAGGCGAGACCCTGCCAGATATCGCGCACCCCCTCAATAACTTTCATTTTTTGAACATGAGGAAATGGCCGTCCCGAACGTCTATGGCAGCTTGTGCGGGATTGCAGATCGTGGGTCGGATGAGCGTAGCGTAATCCGGCGAACCTTCTTCGCCTTGCTCCAACTTCAATCATGATATAAGGATATCCTTATGTATGGATATCAAAATGCGATCTGAGCGTTTTCTTGAGGCGCTACGCGCCCTGGCCGAGCCGACGCGGCTCAGGCTGATCGCGCTGCTGGCCGAGAGCGAGCTCACCGTCAGCGAGATGGTGGAGATACTCGGCCAGAGCCAGCCGCGCCTGTCGCGCCACCTGAAGCTGCTGTCCGATGCCGGGCTGCTCGACCGGTCGCCCGAGGGGGTGCATGTCTATTTCCGGCTGGCATCGGATGCCGCGGCGGGAAAGCTGGCGCGCGGGCTGCTCGGCTTCCTCGATGCCGACGACCCGGTGCGCGCGCTGGATAGGCAGCGCCTGTCGGCGATCCAGCGCAGCCGCGCGGTCAGCGCCGAGACGTATTTCCGGCGCCATGCCGCCGACTGGGACGCGATCCGCTCGCTCCATATTCCGGAGGCCGAGGTCGAGCGCGCCATCCTGAAGCTGTTGCCGCGCCGCAAGGTGCATGACCTGCTCGATCTCGGCACCGGCACCGGGCGGATGCTGCAGCTCTGTGCCGCGCATGTCGAGCGGGCGGTCGGGGTCGACCTGTCGCGCGAGATGCTGGCCGTCGCGCGCGCCAATCTGGACGGGCAGGATTACCGCAACTGTTCGCTCCGCCGCGCCCCGGCCGAGCATCTGCCGTTCGGCAATGCCAGCTTCGATGTCGTGCTGTCGCATATGGTGTTGCATTTCCTGCCCGACCCGGAGCTGGTGATCCAGGAGGCGGCGCGGGTGCTCAAACCCCGCGGGCGGTTGATCCTGGTCGATTTCGCCCCGCACGACGCCACTCTGCTCGGTCCCGGCCACGCCCATCGCTGGCCTGGTTTCTCCGACGAGCGGATCAATGGATGGCTGGAAGGGGCGGGACTTGTCGCCGGCCGTCCGGTAAGCTTGCCTGGAGGTCCGCTCACCGTCAGACTATGGCGCGGCGAGCAGCCCGAGCCGGCCGAGTCCCATCAGCCGGTCCCGCGCGCCAAACCCAATCTCGAGTTGTTTCAATGAACTCTTCAGAGCCGCTTCGGCGCGAGCCGATCCGTGTCAGCTTCGAATTCTTCCCGCCCAAGACGGAGGCGATGGAGAAGCAGCTGTGGGGCGCGGTCGAAACCCTGGCGCCGGTCAGGCCGGTCTTCATGTCGGTCACCTATGGGGCAGGGGGCTCGACCCGCGAGCGCACCCATGCGGTGGTGAGCCGCATCCAGAACGAGCTCGAGGTTCCCGCTGCGGCGCACCTCACCTGCGTGAATGCGACCCGGGATGAGATCGACGCCATTGCCGACGCCTATTGGCGGGCTGGCATCCGCATATTCGGGCCCTTGCGGGGCGATCCGCCAGGCGGCATCGACGGCATCTTCGTTCCGACGCCGGGCGGCTATGCTTATGCCAATGAACTGGTCGAGGGGCTGCTCAGGCTGCACCCGTTCGAGATCAGCGTCGCCGCCTATCCCGAATGCCATCCGCAGGCGCCGAGCGCGGCCTTCGATCTCGACGCGCTGAAGCGCAAGATCGACGCGGGCGCAACCCGCGCGATTACCAACTTCTTCTTTGACTCAGAGTGTTACGCGCGTTTCCTGGAACGGGCGCAGAAAGCCGGCATTGCCGTGCCGATCGTACCCGGCATTCTGCCGCTTACCAATTTTTCCCACGCCGCCAAGATGGCAAAATCCGGCGGCGTCTCGATTCCGGATGCGGTGCGGGCCCAGTTCGACGGGCTCGACGACGACCCGCAGGCACGCCATGAGACCGCGACCCGCGTTGCGCTCGGCCAGTGCCGGGAGCTTTATGCGCTGGGCATCCGCCACTTCCATTTCTACACGCTGAACCGGGCCGAGCTGGTGCTCGACATCTATCGCGAGCTCGGCTCCATTATCAATCAGGATCAGTCAGTTGGCTAAACTTCTTGATGCTCTGGCCGAACGGGTTCTGCTCTGCGACGGCGGCACCGGAAGCCGGGTCCAGGCGATGGATCTGGATGTCGAGCGCGATTATTGGGGGCAGGAGAACTGCACCGAGGTGCTGAACCTGTCGCGCCCGGACATCGTCCATGAGATCCATCGGGGGTACCTGGAGGCCGGGTCCGACATCGTCCAGACCAATAGCTTCGGCGGCTCGCCGATCACCTTGGCTGAGTTCGAGGGCCTGTCCGACCGCGCCTTCGAGATCAACAAGCGGGCCGGCGAGCTGGCGTGCGAGGCGATCGAGAAGTTCGGCCAGGGCAAAGAGCGCTTCGTGCTGGGCTCGATCGGGCCAGGCACCAAGCTGCCGAGCCTTGGCCATATCGGCTACGATCCGCTGGAGGCTGCATTGACCGTCCAGGCGCGCGGCCTGATCGCGGGTGCGGTCGACGGCATATTGATCGAGACCTGCCAGGACACGCTGCAGATCAAGGCAGCGGTCAACGGCGCCAAGGCTGCGCGGGCGGAGGCCGGCACCGATACGCCGATCTTCGTCCAGGTGACGGTCGAGACCACCGGCACCCTGCTGGTCGGGCCGGATATCGCCGCCGCCGCGACCGTCATCGACGCGCTCGACGTGCCCCTGATGGGGCTCAACTGCGCCACCGGCCCGCAGGAGATGGCCGAGCATGTGAAATTCCTGTCCGAGAACTGGGAGGGGCTGATCTCGGTCCAGCCGAATGCCGGCCTGCCCGAGCTGGTCGACGGCCAGACCAAATACCCGCTGACGCCCGACGAGATGGCGATCTGGCTGGAACGCTTCATCGCCGAGGATGGCGTCAATCTGGTTGGCGGCTGCTGCGGCACGACGCCGGCCCATATCAATGCCTTGGACCAGGTTCTTCGCAAGCTGGCGGGCAACAGGATCAGGCCTGAGCCGAAGCGGCGCAGCCCGCTGTGGGTGCCCTCGGTCGCCTCGCTCTATGGCCAGGTCGCACTGCGCCAGGAGAACGCCTATTTCTCGATCGGCGAGCGCTGCAACGCTAACGGTTCCAAGAAATGGCGCCAGTTGCAGGAGGCCAATGACTGGGACGGCTGCGTCGACATGGGGCGCGAGCAGGTGAAGGAGGGGTCCAACGCCCTCGACGTCTGCACCGCCTTCGTCGGCCGCGACGAGCTGGCCGAGATGAACGCGGTGGTCAGCCGCTTCACCGGATCGGTCAACGCTCCGCTGGTGATCGATTCCACCGAGACGCCGGTGATCGAGGCGGCACTGAAGCTCTATGGCGGCAAGGCGATCATCAACTCGATCAATTTCGAGGACGGTGAGAAGCACGCCCATGACCGCCTTGTTCTGGCCAAGAAATTCGGCTGCGCTGTGATTGCGCTGACGATCGATGAAGTCGGTATGGCGAAGACCGCCGAGGACAAGCTGCGCATCGCCCGCCGGCTGGTCGATTTCGCTTGCAACCAGCACGGCCTGCCGCAGGCCGACCTGATGATCGACCCGCTGACCTTCACCATCGCCACCGGCAATGAGGACGACCGCAAGCTCGGCCTGTGGACGCTGGAAGGCATCCGCATGATCCGCGAGCGCTTCCCCGACATCCAGATCATCCTCGGCCTGTCCAATATCAGCTTCGGCCTGAACCCCCGCCCCCGCCGGGTTCTGAACCGCGTT
>CAZNNJ010000051.1:0-8831 GCA_964574305.1 uncultured Rhodospirillales bacterium
GCAATCCAGGGCCGTTAGCCCGATACCGGTCGGTGAGGCCCTGGATTGCTTCGCTCCGCTCGCAACGACGGCTGTACAGGGAGGAATAGTATGCTGCTGAAAGACAAGGTGGTCATCGTCACCGGCGTCGGGCCGGGCATGGGCCGCAAGCTCGGCGTGATCGCCGCCGCCGAGGGCGCCAAGGTGGCGCTGGCCGCGCGCTCCGCCGGCTTCCTGGAGGAGGTCGCTGGCGAAATCCGCGCCGCCGGCGGCCAGTGCATCACCGTCGTGACCGATGTCGCCGACATGGCGCAGTGCCAGAACTTGGCCGACCGGACTGTGAAGGCGTTCGGCCGGATCGATGGGCTGGTCAGCAGCGCCTACAAGCACGCGACCTACGGCTCGTTCGAGAACGACGATATCGGCGCCTGGCTCTCCAGCATGGACGTCACCGCCTTCGGTGCGCTGCGGATGGCCAAGGCGGTGCTGCCGGCCATGAAGGCGCGGAGGGGCGGGGCGATCGTCAACGTCACCGCGCTCGCCGCTGTCCAGCCGGCGCCCGGCCAGGCCGACTACGCCACCGCCAAGGCCGCTCTGGAGGGCGCGACGCGGCAGCTGGCCAAGGAACTCGGCCGGTACAATATCCGCGTGAACTGCACCCGCATGGGCTGGCTATGGGGCGCGCCGGTGCAGAATTTCATCGCCAACCAGGCGAAGGAGCACGGCGTTTCGGAAGAGGACTTCGCCAAGCCGATCGTCGCCCGGATCCCGTTGGGCGTCATCCCGCCCGACGAGGAATGCGCCAAGACCGCCCTGTTCTTCGTCTCCGATTATTCCCGCATGGTGACGGGAGCGACGCTGGACGTGAACGGCGGGGAGTATATGTCGGGGTAAGGCTCGCCCTTCACCTTCTTAAACTTAAGCCCTCCCCCTTGATGGGGGAGGGTTGGGAGAGGGTGAAATCCCGCCAAGAGCCGCGGTGAGGACGGCATGCACGCCCTCAGGATTCTCCAGCACCTCGTTATTCCAGAACCGAAGCACCCGATATCCTTCGCGCTCCAGAAACTCCGTGCGCATAACTTCATCGGCAGAGTCCAGGTCATGCTGCCCACCGTCTGCCTCGATGATCAGATTCGCCGCATGGCAAACGAAGTCTACGATGTATGGCCCGATAGGCACCTGCCGCCGGAACTTGAAGCCTTCGATCTCACGTAGAAGGTTCCAGAGTTTCCATTCAGCGTCGGTCATGTCGCGCCGCAGCTCTTTTGCGCGATCCAGTGCGTTTGCGGGTGGAAACTTCTTCGTCATGGCCTTCCGTGCGGAGGCATTCACCCTCTCCCAACCCTCCCCCATCGAGGGGGAGGGCTTATGAGGAGGGCGCGTTAATAATCTGCTTGCTCTCTTAGCATCTCCAGCTCAAGCCATCGCTCTTCAGCCCCCGCCAGCTCCGCCGACTTCGCCGACAGCGAAGCCGAAACCGTCTCGAACTTCACCGGATCGCGCTGATACAGCCCCGGATCGGACAGCTCCGACGACAGCGTGGCGATTTCCTTCTGCAGCTTCTCCATCTGTCCTGGCAGCTTGGACAAGGCATCGCGGTCCTTGAACGACAACCCGCCCTTAGCCTTAGAGACAACAGCAGCCGGCGCCTTCTCCCCACCGCCGGCCTTCGCCGGCTTCACTACACCCTTTGCGGCAATCCCCGGCCCGCGCTGGGTGATCATGTCGGAATAGCCGCCGGCATATTCGGTCCATTTGCCGTTGCCCTCGCTGACCAGCACCGAGGTGACGACCCGGTCGATGAAGTCGCGGTCGTGGCTGACCAGCAGGACGGTGCCGGCATAGTCGGTCAGCATCTCCTGCAGGAGGTCGAGCGTTTCCAGGTCCAGGTCGTTGGTCGGCTCGTCCAGCACCAGCAGGTTCGAGGGCTGCGACAAGGCCAGGGCCAGCATCAGCCGGCCGCGTTCGCCGCCGGACAGGCGGCCGACCGGGGTCTTGCCCTGCTCGGCGGAGAACAGGAAGTCCTTCATGTAGGACACGACATGGCGCGCCTTGCCGTCGACGATCACAGTGTCGCCGCGCCCACGGGTGAGCGTGTTTGCGAGGCTGGTATTGGGGTCGAGCGTGCTGCGATGCTGGTCGAGCGAGACCATCTGCACCGATGCGCCGATCTTCACCGACCCGGCATCGGGCTCCATGGCGCCGGTCAGCAGCTTGATCAGGGTCGTCTTGCCGGTCCCGTTGGCGCCGATGATCCCCATCCGGTCGCCGCGCAGCACCCGGGCCGACAGGTTGCGCACGATCGGCCGCTCGCCAAAGCTCTTTGCGATCTCCTTGGCTTCGATCACGATCTTGCCCGACACGTTGCCGGTCGAAGCCTCCAGCTTGACCGTCCCGACAGCCTGTCGTTGCTCGCTGCGTTCCTGGCGCATGGTCTGGAGTTCGGCCAGGCGGCGCTGGTTGCGCTTGCGCCGGCCGCTGACGCCGTGGACCACCCAGTCCTGCTCCCGCGCAATCTTGCGGTCCATCTTGTGGCGTTCGAGCTCCTCCTGCTCCAGCACCTCGTCACGCCAGTTCTCAAACGCGGCGAAATTCTTGTCGAGCAGGCGGGTCGTGCCGCGGTCGATCCACAGGGTGGAGCGCGACAGGCCCTCCAGGAAGCGCCGGTCGTGGCTGATCAGCACGATGGCCGAGCGGGTGGCCGCGAGCGTGGTTTCCAGCCATTCGATGGTCGGCAGGTCGAGATGGTTGGTCGGCTCGTCCAGCAGCAAGATGTCGGGCTCGGGTGCCAGCGCCCAGGCCAGCGCCGCCCGCCGCGCCTCGCCGCCGGAAAGGTGCTTCGTGCTTTCCTCCCCGCTCAGGCCAAGCCCCTCCAGCATCAGCCGCGCGGCGTGGCCGTCATCCCCCGGCGTCAGCCCGCTTTCGACATAGGCCATGACCGTGGGGAAGGCAGTCAGGTCCGGCTCCTGCGGCAGGTAGCGGACGGTGACGCCCGGCTGGAGGAATCGCCGCCCGTCATCCGGCTTCACCGTGCCGGCGGCGATCTTGAGCAGGGTCGATTTGCCCGAGCCGTTGCGCCCAACCAGGCACAGCCGTTCCCGCTCGGACACCGACAGCTCGGCGCCCTCCAGCAGCGGCGTGCCACCGAAGGTCAGGTGGATGTCTTGAAGCAGCAGAAGCGGGGGCGCCATGGGATACGAGCCGGGGTGACGGAGATTCGCCGGTTCCATAGCACGAACCAACCGGGGAAGCCGAAGCGGCCCGAATATGAATCATAAGTCATTCTTCGTGGTGCCCACCTCAGCCATCTTTCTTGCATCGGGCGGAGCGATCAGTTTATCGTGCGAACAATGAGTTCAGTCGTCCAACCATGACGGCTCAATACGGGTCGCGCAGTCGGCCGCGACCATAGGGACGGAATTTCATGAGCATCAGCGAAGCTGATATGGCGGGGACCAGCACACTCGCGATGACGCAGGAGGTTGGCTCCAGCGCAGGCTGGCGCGACAAGGCGGCGGTCTTCGTCATGCTGACCGGCGGTGTGCTTAACGTGCTGGCGCTGGTGGCGATCATGCCGGCCATCGCCGCGATCGCCGGCCATTTCGCCTCCCACGCCGATGCCTCGGGTACGGTGATGACGCTAGGCGGCTATAAGCTCGGCGTGCAGCTGTCGACCCAGCTGATGATCACGTTGCTGAATATCGGCATCATGTTCGCCGGCCCACTCTTGGGCGTGGTGGCGGGACGTGTCGGCTATATGCGCGTATTGCCCGTCGCGTTGATTATCTACTCCATTGCGGGGTCCGCGGGCCTTTATCTCGACGATCCCAAAGGCCTCCTGCTTTCCCGCCTTGTCATCGGCCTGGCCGCGGCGTCGGTTTCGATCTGCTGCTATTCACTGATCGGGCAGCGCTTCCAGGGCACCCGACGTTCGAAGATGCTGGGCTACCAGGCTGCGCTGGTCATGATCTTTGGTTTCATCGGGCTGGAGGGTGGCGGCTGGATCGCCGATCTCGGCTGGCGGGCGCCATTCGCCGTCTATCTGCTGGGCGTGCCGATGGCGCTGATCGCCCTGGTGGCGGCGCAACCCGAGATCGAGGCCCAATCGGATAGAGCGGGATCACGAAACGTCATGGACCGGCTCTACGCGTTCATCATGGCGTTGCTGCCGTTGTGGCCGCTCTACCTCATCCTGATCCCGTTCAATCTCGCCGCGTATATGACGTCGGTCCACCTGCCGTTCGTGCTGACGGGCGATGGCGTGGTGAAAGGGTCGGAGCAGGGGCATATCATGGCCTCCAGCTTCTTCTTCAACATCGTCACGGCACTGGCCTACGGCCATATCGCTGCCCGGCTCAGCCGCAAATGGATTTTCGTCCTGCTGGTCGGCATCTTCGCCACCAGCGACATGATCATCGGCCTGTCGCACGGTTGGGTCGGCTCGATGATCGGCTGTTGGGTAGCCGGGCTTGGCGGCGGGATCATGACGCCGTTCTTCGTCAATATCATCCTGAACCGCGCACCTGATTCGATGCGCGGCGGCGCCATCGGACTGATGTACACGATGATGTATATCGGCGATTTCGCGAACCCGTTTTTCTTCACGCCGCTGCGCCTCCAGGTGGGCAACCATGAGGTCTTCGGCATCGTCGGCATCATTCTTTTTGCGTTCGTCCTGCTCCAGGCGCTCAGCAAGAGGACGCCGCTGGGACCCGATATCAGACAAGCCGCAACAACCTAACGAAAATAGATAGTTACAGGAGAGAGTTCATGGACAAAGCAAAACGCATTGCAATCGCGAAGGATGTGCTGAAGCTCGTCGAGCAGGGCCAGCCGGAATATGGCGAGGAATCCTGGGAGGCCGATATCGGCCGCTTCATCGACAAGGATCGGTTCGAGCTGGAGAAGCAGAAGCTGTTCCTGGAGCGGCCGCAGCTGATCGCGCTTTCGGCCGACATTCCCAATCCCGGCGACTATTATGCCACCGACATCGCCGGCAAGCCGATCCTGATCGTCCGCAACAAGGACGGGCAGGTTCAGGCTTTCCTCAATGCCTGCCGCCATCGCGGCGTAAAGCTGGCGGAGGGCTGCGGCAACGGTCAGGGCTTCGCCTGCCCGTATCACGGCTGGACCTACAATAATGACGGCGAGCTGATCTCCGTCCCCAGCCGCTCGTCCTTCAATCCGGACCAGCTGAACGGCCTGATCCCGCTGCCGCTCCACGAAGAGCTCGGCATGATCGTGGTTCATCCGCAGCCGAACGGCCATCTCGACTTCGACGAGTTCTTCGGCCCGATGAAGGAATATCTCGCCGATTTCGAGATCGACGATTACGAGCTGCTGTCGGCGCATCGGTCGCAGACCCGCATCAACTGGAAGCATGCGGTCGATGGCGGGCTGGAGGCCTATCACGTGCCGTTCCTGCATCAGAACACGTTCGGCACCGGCGGCCTGGCGCAGCTGCTGCACCGCCCGTTCGGCGATCACCACGCGCTGATCGCGCCGCGCGCCGACATATTGAAGCTGAAGGACATGCCGGAGGAGGAGTGGCCGCATTCCTGCCACTTCACCTCGACCAACTCGATCTTCCCGAACACCGTCGTCGGCGGCGGCGACCCGGTCCTGTTCTTCCAGCGGACCGAGCCTAACACCGACGATCCGGGCGTGTGCGACTACATCTTCCGCCTGTATGGCCGGAAGAACGCCTCGCCTGAGGAAAAGGCGCGCTTTCTGGCGGGCGTCGACTTCTTCATGAAAGTGTCGATGGAGGAAGACCTGCCGGTGCAGCGCAGCTCGCAGATCATGATGGAAGAGGGCGCCGTCCCGTCCGTCATCTTCGGCAAGCGCGAGATCAACCTCACCCGCATGCATAAGGCCTATGACGCGGCGATCGGCCATGACAACGAGGCTTCGGTCCGCGAGCAGAAGCGCAAGATGGGCCTGATCCCGAGCAACTGATCGGTCTTTAGTCTATCCAGGGGGGCGCGCTGCTTCGGCGGCGCGCCCTTTTTGTTTATGGTCGGCGCATGGACAGGGATTTCGACAGGCGCCGGCGGCTCGCGACCCCGCTGGAGAACGCGGTCATCGACGAGCTGATCGCCGGCCGGCTGGACCGGCGCGATTTCCTGCGCCATGCTCGCCGGATCGGGATGGCCGCGCCACTGGTCGGCGCCTTGGGGTTTACGTGGTCGGCCAACGCCGAGCCCCGGCGCGGCGGCACGATCCGGGTCGGCATGACGGTGCCGGCGGGCGCAATCGACCCGCTGACCGTGGCCGATGCCGGCGGCGTCGCGCTGCTGTCCCAGGCCGGGGAATACCTGGCCGTCTCTGATCCCGACCTGATGCTGCGGCCGATGCTGGCCGAAAGCTGGAGCCCGAACCAGGACGGCAGCGTCTGGATCTTCGCGATCCGCGGCGGTGTCAAATTCCACGACGGGCGGACGATGACCGCCGCGGATGTGGCTGCGACGATGAACCGGCTGGCCGATCCGGCCAGCGGCTCGGTGGCGCTGTCGGTCTTTGCTGGCGTCCTGTCGAAGGGCGGAGCGGTCGCGGTCGACGAGCGCACCGTCGCCTTCCATCTGGATGCGCCGAACGGCAATTTTCCGTACCTGGTGTCGTCGGACAATTACAACGCGATCATCCTGCCCGCCGACTATGCCGGCGATTTCGCGCGAACCTTCAACGGCACCGGCCCGTTCCGGCTGGAACGCTTCGTGCCCAAGGCCCGGGCGTCGTTCGTGCGCAACGACGACTATTGGGGCGGGCAGGTGCTGCCGGATCGGACGGTCTTCATCTTCTATGACGGCACCCAGGCGCAAGTCCTTGCCATGCAGGGTGGACAGCTCGATGCTCTGCTCCATGTCCCGGTCCAGGGCAGCCAGGCCCTGCTGGTCGATCCAGCCTTGAGTGTCGTGCCGCTCAAATCGAGCGCGCATGAGCAGTTGCATATGCGCTGCGACACCGGTCCTTTCGCCGATAAGCGGGTGCGGCAGGCGCTGGCGCTGTGCCTCAACCGCGACACCCTCGTCACCGGCCTGTTCCGCGGCATGGCGGTGCCGGGCAATGACAGCCCGTTCGCTCCGGCCTTCCCCTCGACGGATACCGGCGTTCCACAACGCCGGCAGGACATCGGGCAAGCCAGGCAGCTACTAGCGGCTGCCGGCCTACCGGCCGGGTTCGATGTCACGCTGACGACCGAGCGCTTCATCGAAATTCCCGACTATGCGGTGGTGGTCCAGAACGCCGCCAGGGAGATCGGTATGCGCATCACGCTGAATGTCGAGGACCAGTCCTCCTATTACGGCTACGCCACATTCGGCCGTTCCGACTGGCTGGATTCGGTGCTGGGGATCGAGGACTACGCCCATCGCGGCGTGCCCAATACGCTGCTCGCCGCCAGCCTGGGCAGTGACGGCGCCTTCAACGCCGCCCATTTCAAGAATGCCGAGTACGACCGCCTGGTCGCGGGCTATATCGCCGCCCTCGACCCCGCCGCCCAGCGTGACGCCGCCGGCCGCATCCAGCGCCTGCTGCTCGAGGAAACCCCGGTGATCACCGCCTATTTCTACGACTGGCTGTCGATCACCGCGAAGCGCATCGCCGGCGCACGGCCGACGGCGGCGGGGCAGCTGTTTCTGGATAAGGCTGGCTTCGCGCAGGGCGGATGAGCGAAATGTCATCCGCCAGCGGCACGGAGTGCCGCATTTCCGGCACCAAAGACGCCGCGCGATACGCGGCTGGCGGATGACATACGGTCTTCGCTCTTCCGCCCTACAAATCCTGGATTGAGATGTGACACCGGATGCGATGCCCGCTGCCGGCATCGATCAGCTCCGGTTCCCGCTCTTCACAGATATGTCCGATTTTGCGCGGGCAGCGTGTCTGGAAGGCGCAGCCCGGTGGCGGGTCGGTGGCGCTCGGCGGATCGCCTTTCAGGCGGGTGCGGCGCGGATCGGCGGCGGAGAGCAGGGCGTCAGTGTAGGGATGACGCGGGCCTGAGAAGATCGCCTCGGTCGGGCCGATCTCGACCAAGTGGCCGAGATAGAGAACGGCAATCCGGTCAGCCAGATAATGCACGACATTGAGATCGTGTGAGATGAAGAGATAGCTGACGCCGCGCTGTTTCTGCAGGTCGGCCAGCAGGTTCAGGATCGCCGCCTGGACCGAGACATCCAGCGCCGAGGTCGGCTCGTCGCAGATGACGATTTCCGGATCGCCGGCAAAGGCGCGGGCGATGGCGACGCGCTGCTGCATGCCGCCGGAAAGCTGGCGCGGCTTCTGGCCGAGAACATTGTCGGCCAGGCGGACGTCGTGGGCCAGGGCGCGAAGCCGATCGTCGCTCGTGGCGCCGATAATCCGTCGGATCGTCTTCGACCGGTTGAGCGCCGCGCCGGGATTCTGGAAGACCATTTGCAACGCGTTGAGATGCTTCGTTAAACGCCCTCTGGCTGAGGCCGCAACCTGCTCGCTTTCGATCGAGACCGTGCCGCCGCTCGGTGTTGCCAAGCCGACGATCAGGCGCGCCAGCGTGCTCTTGCCGCTACCGGACTCGCCGACGATGCCGAGCGTTTCGCCTTTCTGAAGATCGATGGATACGTCCTTGACAGCGTTGAGAGTTTTTCCACCAAGCGAGAATATTTTGGACAGGTTGGCGGCGCTGAGGAGCGGAGGCTTGGCATTCACCCCCACCCAACCCTCCCCCATCGAGGGGGAGGGCTTTTGGAAGGGAACTTCGGACACCTGATCCGGATAGAAGCACTTACTCAGCCTGTCGCCCGCTCCGGCCCACGGTGATGCCTCGCTTCCGCAGCGGTCGGTGGCGATCTGCCAGCGATCGGCGCAACGACAAC
>CAZNNJ010000051.1:8841-15054 GCA_964574305.1 uncultured Rhodospirillales bacterium
GGACGGCGCGCGCGGATCGCCTCCAGCGCGCCGGCACTGGTGGGGGCCTCGTTGCGTAGCCGTCCGGTGGGGAGCTGGCAGCGACCGGCGAGACTACACCCGGCGGCTTCCGTGCCGGGGGGCGGCGGGAAGCCGGGAATGGTTTCCAGACGGGCATCGGTTTTCCGTATGCCCAGCTGGGGAACCGAGCGCAGCAGGCCGGCCGTGTAGGGGTGGCGCGGTTCATGGATGACCGCCTTGGTCGGTCCTTCCTCGACCAGTTCGCCGGCATAAAGCACGCCCACGCGTTCGCAGGTGCGCGCGATCAGGCCGAGGTTGTGGCTGATGAACAGGAGCGCAGTCGAGAAGTCGCGGCGCAGTTCGGCGATCAGCGCGACGATCTCGGCCTCGACCGTGGCGTCGAGGGCAGTGGTCGGCTCGTCCAGGATCAGCAGGGCGGGGTTGATCGACAGGGCCATGGCGATGATCACGCGCTGCTGCATGCCGCCGGAAAGCTCGTGCGGATAGGCAGCCATGACCCGTTCGGGGCTGGCGATCTGGACCCGTGCCAGCATCTCCTCGGCGCGGTCCAGGGCCGGCCTTCCAGTCAGGCCTTCCGAAACCTCGAACATCTCGGCCATCTGCCGGCCGATGCGGATCGAGGGGTTCAGGGCGCGGGCCGGGTCCTGGTAGACCATCGCGACCTTGTGGCTGCGCAGGTGCCGCAACGCGCGGGACGACAGACCGGCGACGTCCTGCCCGTCGATCAGGATCCGGCCCCGGCTGACCCGGCCGCTCCGCGCCAGATAGCGGACGGCGGCGAAGGCTGCCGTGGATTTGCCGCAGCCGCTCTCACCCACCAGCCCATAGGCTTCGCCGGGCGCGACGGTGAGATCGAGGCCGCGCAATACTCGGCGGTCCTCGTCGCCGACGCGGTAGGTGACGTCGACGCCCTCGAAGACCAGGGCAGCGGTCATCGCTCGAACACCGTCTGCAGCCCGTCGGCGGTCAGGTTGACGCCCAGCACCAGCGAGGCGGTCGCTAGAACGTCGAACATCACCACCCACCAATAGCTGCCGATCAGGCTGTAATTCTCGGCGATCGCCAGTCCCCAGTCGGGCGAGGGCGGCTGGATGCCGAAGCCGAGGAAGCTCAGCGAGGCAACAAAGAAGATCGCATAGCCGAACCTGACCGTCGCCTCGACCAGCACCCGCGGCAGCACGGTTGGCAATAGCTCGGCGAACATGATCTTGAACGCCCCGCCGCCGCGCAGCTGCGCCGCCGCGACATAGTCGAGATCGGCCTCGGCCAGCACCGCCGTGCGGACCGTGCGGGCGATCAGCGGCATGAAGACAAGGCCGATCACCAGGATCACGGTCAGGTTCGACGCGCCGACCGCCGCCAGCGCCAGAAGCGCCACGATCACCAGCGGCACCGCCTGCATCGCCTCGATCGCCCGGCTGACCACCGCGTCGAACGCCCCGCGCAGATAGCCGGTGAGCAGGCCCAGGATCGTCCCGGCGACCATGCCGAGCAGGGTCGCCAGCGGCGTCACGATCAAGATGTCCCGCGCGCCGACGATCACACGGGAGAGCACATCGCGGCCCAGCTGGTCGGTACCGAACCAGTGGGCGGACGATGGCGGCGTCAGCGTGTGCAGCAGGTCGTCGGCATACGGATCCTGCGGCGCCAGATGCCGGCCGGCGATGGCGGCGGCGACCCAGACGGCCAGGATGGCGAGGCCGGCGATCAGTGTCGGCGACCGCCTCATCGCACTACACCCGGGCGCAGGCGCGGATTGAGCAGCGCGTTCAAGAGGTCGGCGATCAGCGAGGCAGCGGCGAACAGGGCGCCGACGGTCAGTACCCCGGCCTCCAGCATCGGGAAATCCTTTGCCTTGGCCGCGCCGTAGATCAGGCTGCCGATGCCGCGATAGTGGAACAGCGTCTCAACCACCACCAGCCCCCCGGCGAGATAGCCGACCAGGCTGGCGGCCACCGTGATGGTCGGCAGCAAGGCATTACGCAGCACATGCCGGCGCAGCACCGTCAGCCACGGTAAACCCTTCAGCACGGCAGTGCGGGTATAGTCTGCATCCAGCGCCTCGACCGTCCCGACCCGCACTACCCGGGCGATATAGCCGAAGAAGCTGACCGCCAGCGGCAGCGACGGCAGGATGAGGTAGCGCAGCTGGGTCAGCGGCCCAGCCCCGTCCGGCCAGTCGGCGGACATCGGCAGCCATCTGAGCCATACGCCGAAGACCAGGATCAGCACGATGGCGGAGATGAATTCCGGCACCACGCTAAATGTCTGGCCCAGTATGACGATCGACCTGTCGCCCCAGCGCCCGGCATTGAGCGCGGCGATGACGCCGCCCAAGATGCCCAGCGGCAGCACGATGACGAAGGCGAGCGTCGCCAGCTTCAGCGAGTTGCCCAGCGCGTCGCCGACAAACGGCCCGACCGCCGATCGGAAGACATAGGACATACCCATGTCGCCCGAGACGAACCGCCCGATCCAGTCCCAATATTGCACCGGCACCGGCCGGTCGGCGCCGATCGAATGGTTGAAGGCGGCGACCGCACGCGCGTCGGCCAGCGGCCCCAGCACCGTCCGTCCGACATCACCGGGCAGCAGCTGGCCGGCCGCGAAGATCAGCAGGCTGAGCAGCCACAGCGTGACCAGCAACAGCGCCAGGCGCTTCAGCAGGAATTTCAGGATGGCGCCGGAGACTGGCATCGTCCTGACATAAAATCACAAATCCTTCCCGGCTACCGCTGTTTCGTACAATCCGTGACGAGACGAATCCGCTCTGTCAGAGTGTCGCCACCGAACAGACGAATCGTGGCGGGGGAAACGGTGCGGGCAGGACTTATCCTATCGGTTGTTTTTGCGGGCGTGGCGATGTCGGCACTGGCCGCCGATCCGCCAGCGCCCTGGAGCAACGCCGCCCTCTCGCCCGACGAGCGCGCGAAACTGCTCGACCAGGCGATGACGCCGGAGGAGCGGATCGGCCTGCTGCACGGCATCTACGCCGTACCGGTGTTCGGCAAGCCGCTGCCGGCCGGCGCCGTCGGCTCGGCCGGTTTCATTCCCGGAATCGAACAGCTGGGTGTGCCGGCGCAGCAGGAATCGGACGCCAGCCTGGGCGTCGCCAACCCGTTCAATGTCCGCCCGGGCGCGGGCAACACGCCACTGCCGTCGGGCCTTGCACTGGCCGCGACCTTCGATGCCGACGCCGCCTATCGGGGCGGGGCGATGATCGGGCAGGAGGCCTGGCGCTCGGGCTTCAATGTGTTGCTCGCCGGCGGCGGCAATCTCGCGCGCGATCCCCGCAACGGGCGCAATTTCGAATATCTGGGCGAGGACCCGCTGCTGGCCGGCACGCTCGATGGCGCTTCGATCCGGGGCATCCAGGACCAGCATGTCGTCTCGACGATGAAGCATTTCGCCTTGAACGACCAGGAAACCGGCCGCCGCTATCTGTCGGCCAAGATCGGCGAGGCGGCCTTCCGCGAAAGCGATCTGTTGGCTTTCGAGCTGGCTTACGAGGGCGGGCATCCGGGCTCGGTCATGTGCGCGTACAACAAGGTCGGCGGCACCTATGCCTGCTCCAGCGACATGCTGCTGAACACGGTGCTGAAGGGCGATTGGGCGTTCCCCGGCTGGGTGATGTCTGACTGGGGCGCGGTCCATGGGCTCGACGACGTCAAGGCGGGGCTGGACCAGCAGTCCGGCGAGCAGTTCGACCGCCAGGTCTTCCTCGGCAAGCCGCTGGCGGATTCGATTCAAGGCGGTGCCGTTCCGGCAGCCCGCGTCTCCGACATGAGCCAGCGCATCCTGCGTTCGATGTTCGCGGTCGGGCTGTTCGAGCATCCGCCGGTGAAGACGCCTTTGGATGTCGAGGCCGACGCCAAGGTCGCCCAGCGCGTGGCGGAGGAGGGGACGGTGCTGCTCGCCAACCCGTCCGGCCTGCTGCCGTTATCCCATGACCTGAAGCGGATCGTGATCATCGGCGGCCATGCCGACAGCGGCGTGCTGTCGGGCGGCGGCTCGGCCCAGGTCATGCCGGCCGGCGGCGGCGCGCCGTCGATCGCGATGGGCGGCGAGGGGGTGACGGCGGCGTTCCGCACCATGGTCTTCGACCCGTCCTCGCCGTTCAAGGCGATCAAGGCCAAGATCGGCGGCGCGGAGGTTCGTTTTATCGACGGACGCTACCCGTCCGCCGCCGCGGCGCTGGCCAAGGGCGCCGACGCGGTGGTGATCTTCGCCACCCAATGGATGATCGAGGGCGAGGATGTGCCCGACCTCACCCTGCCCGACGGCCAGGACTCGCTGATCGAAGCGGTCGCCGCCGCAAATCCCAAGACCATCGTAGTGCTGGAGACTGGCGGGCCGGTGCTGATGCCGTGGCTGGGCAAGGTCGGCGCGGTGGTCGAGGCCTGGTATCCGGGTGCCAGGGGCGCCGACGCCATCGCCGACATCCTGTTCGGCGACGTCGACCCGTCCGGCCGGCTGCCGATCACCTTCCCGGTCTCGACCGCGCAGTTGCCGCGCCCGGAAATCCCGGGATTCGGCACCAAGGAAGGCACCGAGTTCGAGGTCGACTACACGATCGAGGGCGCCGATGTCGGCTATCGCTGGTTTGCCCGCAAGAAGCTTAAGCCGCTTTTCCCGTTCGGTTTCGGCCTCTCCTACACACATTTCGATTATGCCAACCTGAGGGTCGAGGGCGGGGATTCGCTCAAAATCGACTTCGATGTGCGCAATTCAGGCAAGACGGCGGGGCAGGATGTGCCGCAAGTCTACCTGACCGATGCGGCGGGCAAGGCGCGGATGCGGCTTGTCGGCTGGCAGCGGGTTGCGGTTCAGCCGGGGAAGACGGTCCACGTCTCGCTGAAAGCCGATCCGCGCCTGCTCGCGGATTTCGACGAGGCCGCCCATGACTGGCGGATCGATGGCGGACGATACCAGGTCGCGCTGGGTACGTCCGCGATGGACTTGAAGCTGCGCGGCGCCGCGGAACTCAAACCAGCAAAGGTGAAGCCATGACCGCCATCCCAACCGCAACGGCCGAGCCCAAGCACACCTCAGCCGCGCATGGCGTGGTTGCGCTGGTCGTCGGCCTTTTTTTCATCTGGGGCTTCTCGACCTCCATCGTCGATCCGCTCATTCCCAGGCTGAAGGCGATGTTCGACCTTTCCTACACGGAGGTGATGCTCAGCCAGTTCGCCTTCTTCCTCAGCTACTTCATCTTCTCGCTGCCGGCCGCGGCGCTGCTCGACCGGATCGGCTATTTCCGCTGCATCGTCACCGGGCTGGTGGTGATGTCGGTCGGCGGGCTGTTGTTCTCGCCGGCGGCGTCGATGGGTGTCTTTCCGCTGTTCCTGCTTGCGCTGTTCATCATGGCGAGCGGCATTACCCTGCTGCAGGTCGCGGCCAATCCGCTGATTGCCAATCTGGGCGATCCCAGAACGGAATCCGCGCGCTTGACCCTGGCTCAGGCCTTCAATTCGCTGGGCACGTTCCTGGCACCTTGGGTCGGAGGGGCGGTGATCCTCAACAGCTCGCTCACGATGCCGGATCCGAAGACCGCACCGCCGGAGGTCCTGGATGCCGCCCGCGTCGCCCAGGCGCACGCGGTGCAGTTGCCCTTCGTCACGATCGCGGTCGTGTTGTTGATCCTGGCGGTCGTCTTTTGGACGATCCGGAACCGGACCGACGTTCCACCGACTGCCTCGTCGGCCAGCCAGCATACCGTCATCGCGCTGCTGAGACGGAATCCCGCCCTTGCGCTCGGCGTGGTATCGATCTTCGCCTATGTCGGCAGCGAGGTGACGATCGGCAGCACGATGATCAATTATCTGGGGCTTCCCAAGACATTGGGGATTCCCGCCCATGACGCCACTCGGCTCGTCAGCTTCTACTGGGGCGGGGCGATGGTCGGCCGTTTCGTCGGATCGTTTGTGCTGCGGCAGTTCCAGCCAGCCAAGGTCGTCGCCGCTTGTGCTGTGATAGCGGCTCTGCTGGCTCTAACCTCGATGGTCTCGGGCGGCTGGCTGGCTGCCGGGACGGTCATCGCCATCGGCCTCTTCAACTCGATCATGTTCCCGACGATCTTCGCCATTGCGATCCACGGCCTGGGCCAAGACACCCCCAAGGCTTCCGGCCTGCTTTTCCATGGCTTTCTTTGCCGCGAGGAAGGCTGTCCAGTAGACTTGGGCCGTCGTTGGT
>CAZNNJ010000052.1:0-398 GCA_964574305.1 uncultured Rhodospirillales bacterium
CGGTATCTGTCCAAGGCCGTCTTCAAGGCCTGGTCTTTCTGCATTTGGGTATGTGACGGGCCGTGGTCGAACGGGTGGATGCCGTTCGCCAGCCCTTCCGGATTGGTATAGGAAATCAGGTTCAGCCCCAGCGCCTTCATCTGCTGGTCGCGGAACTCGATCATGTTCCGGAACTTCCAGCCGGTGTTGACGTGCAGCATCGGGAACGGCGGCTTGCCCGGCGCAAACGCCTTCATCGCCAGCCGCAGCATCACCGAGCTGTCCTTGCCGATCGAATACATCATCACCGGGTTCTCGGCCTCGGCCGCCACTTCCCGCATAATGTGAATGCTCTCCGCCTCCAGACGCTGGAGGTGTGTAAGGCTAGACATTCTACCCCTTCCTTTTCGCCCCGCCGC
>CAZNNJ010000052.1:408-3442 GCA_964574305.1 uncultured Rhodospirillales bacterium
GCGCGCTCGCGCTTTGGAGGACTCAGATGCAAGTTCTGACTATACTCTCTGTATAGACATCGAGTATAAGAGTGTCAACGCACGGTGTACGAGCGTTCGGGGCCACTCGTCAATGGCCGCACCGACAGGAAAACGACGAGCCCGATCTTGATGAACCGCAAAACTGCTCAAAACGCGCACAAAACAGGGCATCGCATATGCGCAAAGTGAAAGAAGACGGCCTGACGCTTCAGGAGCGCCAGAAGCAGAAGAGCCGGGAGAGCATCCTGCAGGCGGCGCGGGCCGTGCTGGCGGAAAAATCCTATGCCGCGATGGCGATCGAGGATGTGATCGCACGCGCCGGCGTGAGCCGCGCAACCTTCTACAAGCATTTCGACAGCAAGTTCGCCATTGGACGCGAACTGCACCGGGAATTCGCTCCTCGCCTCTCGGCCGTGTACGACGTGCTGCTCTCCCATGACGACCCGACCGAGGCCGAGCTCGTCGACTGGATCAAGCAGGTGGTGGCGCTCTACCGTCAGGAGCGCGACCTGATCGTCACCTTCGCCCATATGCTGGCGATCGAGCCCGCCTTCCACCCGGTGATGATCGACATCATCCGCGAGACCGAGCTGCGCTGGGCCAAGCGCATCCCCGCCTTCCGCCTGACGGGCCTCTCCGGCACCGAGGCGATGCGGGCCCATATCGAGTCGCGCCTGCTGCTGAGGCAGCTCAACGACTTCTGCTATGAGGTCGCGATCTTCGACTGGCCGATCGACCTCACCGAGGGCTGCCGGATCATGGCGGGGTATTTCCGGAGCTTCTTCGACCGCTACCGGCTGAAGGGCGCGGCGGTTCAGGCACGGTGAAAGGATTAAGATTTTTAACGCGGAGGGCGCAGAGAACCGCAGAGAACACAGAGCTCAGATGATTTTTCTCTGCGCACTCCGCGGTCCTCTGCGCCCTCCGCGTTAAAAATCTTCAGCACATCATGTAGATTTGTCGTGAGCGGTCGGGCTGCGTATTGAGACCACACCATGAAGACAACCGTCGAAATTTCCGATGCTTTACTACGAGAAGCCAAGAAACTCGCAGCATCTGAAGGTGTGACACTCGGAGTGCTGATTGAACAAGGCCTCCGCAGCATTCTCGCGCGGCACCAATCAAACAAGCCATTCAGGCTGCGAGACGCCAGCTTCCACGGAGATGGGCTTCGGATTGAGGTTCAAGGCCTGCCCTGGGACCATTTGCGCAAACTGGCCTACCATGGGCGAGGCGGCTGATCGCGCGGTTACACCACGCGATCAGCCGCCTAGTGCAAACACCCTACTCCATCACCTTGATGTGCTCCGGCACGTTGTACTGGTAGCATTCCTGCTCGACCCGCCTTGAGATGCGCCAGCCCTGGGGCGTGCGGACATGCTCGTCCAGGTACCACAGGCCCAGGAACATCATCTGGGTCGAGCCGTCCTGCATCGGGACGCCCATCGGGTTGAAGCAGACGATCTTGCTGGTCGCCTTGTCGCCATCGACCTTGATCGAGATATTGGCGATCATGTGGTAGTAATTGCTGAAGTTCTTCAGCGACTTCTTCAGCCATTCCCGCACTTCTGGATACTTGCCGTCGATGCCACCCATGGCGCGGTAATCGATATAGGCGTCGGGTGTGAAGACCTTGTCCATCCTGTCGATCTGCAGCGTATCCAGCGCCTCAGCATAGTCGGTCATCAGCTGCTGGATTTCGAGCTTGTCGGAAATTTCCTGGAGGCTGAGCATGCGGTTTCCCCTGGTTTCGATGAATTGGTTGACGGCGGATCGGAAGACGGCGCAATGAAGCTGGCACCGAAACTAGTGGGTGCGTGATCGGGCGGTCAACGGCATACTGCACTTTGCCGTTTGCGTAATTTTTGCCCGCTGATTTCACGAATCTCCCTTGTTTTCGAGGACCTCACTGATAACATCAGTTGCAGGGCACGGTTACCCACTCACCAACGATAGACCGCAAGGGTCGAGGGAAGCAGGATGACGACTTCATCGCTCGGTTACGTAATCATCGAGGCCACGGACATCGCCGCCTGGCGCAAATTCGGCGCCGACGTGCTGGGGTTGATGCCGATCGAATCCGCCGACGGGTCCCTGCGCTTCCGCCTGGATGAGCGCCCGTTCCGCATCGCCGTCGTCCCGGCCAAGGAAGATCGCTTCGTCGCCGCTGGCTGGGAGCAGCCGGACGCCGAGGCCTATGAGGCTGTGCTGAAATCGCTCGGCGACGCCGGCGTCGAGGTTACGCGCGGGACCGCCGCCGATGCCGCCGACCGCAAGGTGCGGGCGCTGGCGCGTTGCAAGGACCCGTCGGGCAACAGCCTGGAAATCTATCACGGCCGCGTCTACGACTACGCGCCCTTCGCCTCCCCCGCCGCGGTCAGTGGTTTTATCACCGGCAATATGGGGCTGGGCCATGTCGTGCTGCCCGCGCCCAAGATCGAGGAGACGCGGGCCTTCTATAAGAACCATCTGGGCTTCGGCGACACCGACGAGATGCGGGTGCCGATCGGTGTTCCCGACCATCCCGGGCTGGCGCTCTATTTCCTCCACTGCAACAACCCGCGCCATCACAGCGTCGCCCTGTTCGAGGCCGAAATCCCCGGCGGGCTGGTGCATCTGATGCTGGAGGTGAAGGAGTTCGACGACCTCGGCCGCTGCATCGACCGCTGCAAGAAGAACGGCACGCCGATTTCGATCAATATGGGCCGCCACAGCAACGACCTGATGGTCTCCAGCTACATCAAGACTCCGTCGGGCTTCGACATCGAATATGGCTGGGACGGCTGGCAGGTCGACTGGAGCGACTACGTCCCGACCAAGAGCGAGATATTCAGCCTGTGGGGCCATCCGGAGATGTCGGGCGGCTGAACTCGCCTTGACGGCCTAGACGGGGAAGGCAGGAAACGATGATCAATCTGGAAGGCAAGACGGCGCCGGTTACCGGTGGCCGCCCCCGCATGGGGCGGGCGACACCCGCAGGCGTCGGGCCCCCTGGGACTGAAGGAGGCGGTGC
>CAZNNJ010000052.1:3452-14904 GCA_964574305.1 uncultured Rhodospirillales bacterium
GGGATGGAAAAGGTGTAAATTTTGGAAGGCAAGACGGGGCTGGGGACCGGTGGCGGGGCCGGCATGGGGGGGGCGATCGCCGAGGGGTTCGGCGCCTATGGCAAGAAGGTCGTCGTCGCCGAGATCGATCCGGAACGCGCGGCGGCGGTGGGCAAGGCCCTGACCGAGGCGGAGGTCGATCATCTGGTCGAGGTGGCGGACGTGCGCGACAGGGCGCAGGTCCAGACGCTGGCCGGCAAGATCGAAGCCCGCTATGGCCGGCTGGACGTTCTGGTCAACAATGTCGGCGACTTCCTGGGCGTTTCCGGCCCCTTCGCCCAGTCGACCGAGGAGCAGTGGGACCGGCTCTACCAGATCAATCTCAAGCAGGTTTTCCTCGTCACCCACGTCATGCTGCCGTTGATGCGCAAGCCCGGCAATGGCGGCAGCATCATGACCGTCTCGTCGATCGAGGGTTTCCGGGGCATTCCGAACAACGTGGTCTACGGCGCCTTCAAATCCGCGATCACCGGCTTTACCCAAAGCCTGGCAGTCGAACTCGGGCCGGAGGGCATTCGGGTCAACACGATCGCGCCCGAAACGACCGATACCGAGCAGGTCAAGGTCACCAAATGGACCAACCCCAAATACATGGACCATACCGAGCGCTGGATTCCGCTGGGCCGCTTCGGTGTGCCCAAGGATGCGGCCGGATGCGCCGTCTTCCTGGCGAGCGAGTTGTCGGCCTGGGTCACCGGCACCACCATTCATATGGATGGCGGCGCGCTGGCCGCCGCCGGCTGGTACCGCACCCCTGCTGGGCAGTGGACGAACATGCCGGTTATCGCCGATAAAGGCCTTCTCTTCTGAGCAGCCAAGGGCCCGGGCCATAACCGGGCCAAGTTTCGGGCGGGCCAGATTTCGGGGTAGCGGTCGATGGGTGTCCTTGTGCTGGACGACATTCAGGAATTGATGAATAGCGAGCTTGGCGCCCTGATGGCGCGGGCCGCTGATCTGCGCGACAGTGCTCACGGGCGGATCCAGAGCTACTCGCCCAAGGTGTTCATCCCGCTGACCCATCTGTGCCGGGACGTCTGCCATTACTGCACCTTCGCCCGCCCGCCCCGGCGCGGCGAGACCGCCTATATGACGATCGACGAGGTGCTGGCCGTCGCCCGCGCCGGCGCCGCCGCCGGCTGCACCGAGGCGCTGTTCACGCTGGGCGACAAGCCGGAGCTGCGCTATGGCGCGGCGCGCGACGAGCTGGCCCGGCTGGGGCATGAGACCACTCTTTCCTATCTGGAACAGGCCGCCAAGGCGGTGATCGCCGAGACCGGCCTGCTGCCACACATCAATGCCGGTGTCATGGGCGGCGAGGATATCGCCAGGTTGCGCTGCGTGTCGGTCAGCCAGGGGCTGATGCTGGAAAGCGCGGCCGAGCGCCTGTCGCTGAGGGGCGGGCCACATTACGGCTCACCCGACAAGAATCCCGCGCGGCGGCTGGAGACGATCCGGCTGGCCGGCGAGCAGCGCGTGCCATTCACCTCGGGCATCCTGATCGGCATTGGCGAGACGCGGGAGGAGCGCATCCAGTCGATCCTGGCGTTGCGCGACCTGCATCTTCAGTACGGCCATATCCAGGAAGTCATCATCCAGAACTTCCGCGCCAAGCCGGACACGCGGATGGCGAACGCGCCGGAGCCCGACCTGAACGAGCTGCTGTGGAGCATCGCCGTTGCCCGCATCCTGTTCGGCGCGGAGATGAACATCCAGGCGCCGCCCAACCTGACGCCGGGCGAATACGGCGTGCTGATCGAGGCCGGGATCAACGATTGGGGCGGCGTCTCCCCGGTCACGATGGATCACGTGAACCCGGAGGCACCCTGGCCGCATCTGGAGGCGCTACGCCGCGAGACCGCGAGCGCGGGCAAGGTGCTGACCGCCCGCCTGCCGGTCTATCCCGCCTATTACAATGAAAACGCGCGCTGGCAGGACCCGGCGATGGTGCCGCATATCCTGAAGTCGGCGGATACGCACGGCTGGGGCCGCAACGACCCATGGGCGCCGGGCCTTTCAATCGCGCCGATGGCACCGGCCAAGGCTGGAGCGGGGGAGCGGCCTGACCCGATCGTCGTCGATCTGGTCGCCAAGGCCATGGACGGCGTCGGTCTCGGTGAGCAGGAGATCACCACCTTGTTCGGCGTGCGCGGCATCGATTTCGAATATGTGTGCGACACGGCCAACAAGCTCAGGCAGAGGGTGAATGGCGACGTCGTCACCTATGCCGTCAACCGCAACATCAATTACACCAATATCTGCGGCTATAAATGCCGGTTCTGCGCCTTCTCCAAGGGCAAGACGCATGAGGCGCTGCGCGGCACGCCGTACGACCTGGACCTGGAAGAGGTGGCGCGGCGCGCGGTCGAGGCGTGGGAGCGCGGCGGCACCGAAGTCTGCATGCAGGGCGGTATCCACCCCGACTATACCGGCGAGACCTATCTGGAACTCTGCCGCGCGGTGAAGCGGGCGGTGCCGGAGATGCACATCCACGCCTTCTCCTCGCTGGAGGTCCAGCAGGGCGCGGCGACCCTGGGCATTTCGCTGACCGAATTCCTGCAACGGCTGAAGGACGCCGGGCTCGGCACCCTGCCCGGCACGGCGGCGGAAATCCTCGATGACGAGGTCCGCGACGTGCTATGCCACGACAAGCTGAACACAGAGGAATGGCTGGAGGTGATGGAGGCAGCCCACACTGTCGGTTTCCGCACCACCTCCACCATCATGTTCGGCCATATCGAGCGGCCCGAGCATTGGGCCCGCCATCTGCTGCGCATCCGCAGCCTTCAGGAGCGGACCGGTGGCTTCACCGAGTTCGTCCCCCTGCCCTTCGTCCATATGGAGGCGCCGATGTACCTGAAGGGCATGGCGCGCAAGGGCCCGACCTTCCGCGAGGCCGTGCTGATGCATGCCGTGTCGCGGCTCGCACTGCATCCGGTCCTGACCAACATCCAGGTTTCCTGGGTGAAGCTCGGCCGCGAAGGCCTCAAACTCTGCCTCAATGCCGGCGCCAACGACATGGGCGGCACCCTGATGAACGAAAGCATCTCGCGGGCCGCCGGCACCGAGCATGGGCAGGAATTGCCGCCGCTGGAGATGGAAGCGCTGATCCGCTCGCTCGGCCGCACGCCGCGCCAGCGCAACACCGTCTACGGCCCGGTTTCGGCCGAACGCCAGGCGGCCGGCCGCAATGCCGCGCCGCTGTCGCCGGTCATCCAAACCCCACCGAAATTCGCCCGCCGCAAACTGGCGAGCGCCTGATCCCGAAAAAACGAGTTTCACGATGAGCGACAAACCGACTTTGGCAGTTCTGGGCGGCACCGGCGCCGAGGGCAGTGGCCTGGCCTTCCGCTGGGCGCATGCCGGCTATCCGGTCATCATCGGCAGCCGGTCGGCCGAGAAGGCTGAAGCCGGCGCCGCCGAGCTCAACGCGCTGCTCGCCCGCGACCTGGTGCGCGGCATGGACAATCTGAGCGCCGCGAGGGAAGCCCAGATCGTCATCCTGACCGTTCCCTATGCCGCCCAGAAGCCGACGATCGGCGACGTGGCAAGCGCGCTGGAAGGCAAGATCCTGGTCGACGTCACCGTTCCGCTGGTGCCGCCCAAGGTGAACCGGGTGCAGTTGCCGGCCGAGGGCTCGGCGGTCGAGGCGATCCAGAAGATGCTTGGGTCTGGCGTGCGGGTCGTCTCCGCGTTCCAGAACGTCTCGGCGCATCACCTGAAGGACCTGCACCACGATGTCGAATGCGACGTGCTGGTCGCCGGCGACGACATTCCCGCCCGTGAAACGGTGATCGAGCTGGCGAATGCCGTCGGCCTGCGCGGCATCCATGCCGGGCCGCTCTGCAATTCGGTCGTCGCCGAGGCGCTGACCTCGGTGCTGATCACGATCAACCAGCGCTACAAGATCCCGGGCGCCGGCATCCGCATTACCGGCCTGCCGGAGTAATCGCCGTGCCCGCGGAGTTGACGCTTCGCGCGCTCGACGGCGTCCCGGTGATCGAGGCGGGCGACGATCTGGCCGCCATCATCCTGAACGCCCTCTCCGCCTCCGGCCAGTCGCTCAGGGACGGCGACGTCGTCGTGCTTGCGCAGAAGATCGTCTCGAAAGCCGAAGGCCGGATGGTGGAATTGAGCGGCATCGCGCCCTCGGCCAAGGCCGTCGAGATCGCCGCCCAGTCGGACAAGGACCCGCGTATCGTCGAGCTGATTCTTCAGGAATCCGACGAGATATTGCGGGTCCGGCCCGGCGCGGTGATCGTCGGCCACCGGCTGGGTTTCGTCGCGGCCAATGCCGGGATCGACCAGTCGAATATCGGTAACGGGCCTGAGGACGACCGGGTGCTGCTGCTGCCGCTCGACCCTGACGGCACCTGCGCCAGGTTGCGGGCCGAGCTCAAGACACGAGCCGGTGTCGATGCCGTCGTCATGATCATCGACAGCATTGGCCGCGCCTGGCGGACCGGAACGGTCGGCACCGCCATCGGCCTCAGCGGCATGGCCGGGCTGCTCGACCTGCGCACCAAGCCCGACATGTTCGGGCGGCCGCTCAAGACCAGCGAACTGGGCCTTGCCGACGAGTTGGCATCGGCCGCATCGTTGATCATGGGCCAGGCGAGCGAAGGGCGGCCGATCGTGCTCGCCCGCGGCGTCCCCTACCCGCGGCGCGAAGGCAGCGCGCGCGAGCTGATCCGCCCGAAGGAGATCGATCTATTTCGGTAGCGCACGACATTTCGGCTGACTTCATCGACCTGGACGGCGTCGTCTTCGGGCGCCGCACCGTGCGCCGTTTCCTGCCCGACCCGGTGCCGGAAGGAACCATCGCCGCCATGATCGAGGCTGCGACCCGCGCCCCCTCCGCCCATAACCGCCAGCCCTGGCGTTTCCATGTCGTCCGCGATGCCGAGGGCAAGGCAAGGCTAGCCAAGGCGATGGGCGATCGGCTTCGCGCCGACCGGTCGAAGGACGGCGACGATCCCGAGCTGATTCGCCAGGACGTCGAACGCTCCTCCGCCCGCATCAACGGCGCGCCGGCGCTGATCGCGGTGTGCCTGACGCTGGAGGACATGGACACCTATCCGGACGCGCGCCGCGGCGAGACCGAGTACCTGATGGCGGTGCAGAGCACGGCGATGGCGGCGCAGATACTGCTTTTGAAGGCCCAGGCCGAGGGGCTCGGCGCCTGCTGGATGTGCGCGCCGCTGTTCTGCGCCGAGACGGTCCGCGGCGCGCTCGACCTGCCCGCCTCCTGGCAGCCGCAGGGCCTGATCCTGCTCGGCTATCCCGCCGAACCGGGCAATGTGCGCGAACGCAAGCCGATGAGCGAGATCGTGCGCGGGATCGAGCTGCCGTGAGCGTGCTGGCTCTGGCTGGCGGCGTCGGCGGCGCGAAGCTGGCCGAGGGGCTGGCGGCGATCCTGCCGCCGGGCGCGCTGACCGTCGCGGTCAATGTCGGTGACGATTTCGAGCATCTGGGCCTGCATGTCTCGCCCGATATCGACACCGTCACCTACACGCTGGCCGACCTCGCCAACAAGGAACAGGGCTGGGGCCTGGAGGGCGAGACCTGGAATTTCATCACCGCCCTGGAGCGGCTGGGCGGCGAGGCCTGGTTCCGCCTGGGCGACAAGGACATCGCCACCCATATCGAGCGCACGCGCCGGCTGAAAAGCGAGAAGCTCTCCGCCGTCACCGCCGATTTCGCCGCACGGCTGGGTATCAAGCAGAAGATCGTGCCGGTATCGGACGACCCGGTACGCACGATGGTGCGGACCGACCAGGGGCTGCTCGCCTTCCAGGACTATTTCGTCCGGCTGCGCTGCGCCCCAAAGGTCGAGAAGCTGGAATTCCCCGGCATCGAGGATGCCAGGATCAGCCCCGGCTTCCAGGCCGCCCTGTCGGCGCCGGATCTCGAGGCCATCGTCGTCTGCCCGTCCAACCCCTTCCTCAGCATCCTGCCGATCCTGTCGATCCCAGGCGTTCGCCTGGCGCTGGAGGCGCGCAGCGCCCCGCTCGTCGCGGTCTCGCCGATCATCGGCGGCGAGGCGGTGAAAGGACCCGCGGCCAAGATCATGAACGAGCTGGGCCTTGCCGTATCCTCCGTAGGCGTTGCCGGATTTTATGGTACGCTGCTCGACGGGCTGATGATCGATAAGGTCGATGCCGGCCTGGCGCCGGAAATCGATGGAGCTGAAGTGCTCGTCGGGGATACCATGATGCGAAACAGCGAAGACCGCCGCCGCGTTGCCGCCGACGTGCTGGCCTTTGCCCGCGAACTGGTGCGCCGATGAGCATCTGGGCAATCGTCCCGGCCCGGCCGCTCGAGGAGGGCAAGTCCCGCCTCGCCGAGGCGCTGACGCCAGCGGAGCGGCAACGCCTCAATCAGCGCTTTTTCCGCCAGACACTGGATGTCACCGCCGCTGTCGTCGGGCGCGAGCGCACCCTGGTCATCAGCCGCTCGGAATCGCTGCTCGCCATCGCGCGCTCGCTTTCATTCGAGACCTTGCTCGAATCCACGCCGCACGGCCTCAATGCCGCCCTGACCCAGGCCGCGGAGGCAGCCAGGCAGCGCGGCGCCACGGGCGTGCTCTCGGTGAGCTGCGACCTGCCCTTCCTGATCCCCGACGAGCTGAGGGCGCTGATTGAGGTGGCGCATGAAGGCGACGGGCTCGCCATCGCCAGCGACCGGGCCGGCACCGGCACCAACGCGCTGGTGATGTCGCCGGTGGGCGCGATTCCCTACCGCTACGGCATCGGCAGCTTCGCCGCCCATCAGGCGGCGGCGCGGGCCGCGGGCCTGACCCTCAACGTCGTGCGGCGAGCCGGACTTTCCTTCGATATCGACACGCCGGACGATTTCGAGCAGATGGAAGAGATTCGGCGCGAAACGAATCCGGTCAAGCTGGCATCTTCTGGTTGCGCTTTTCATCGAATCTGAGACAGTCTGGTCCTGAATCGGCATGCGCATCTTATACCATTTCTGGCTCTCTCCCTTTTCGCGCGCGATCCGCATGATCCTCGCGGAAAAGGGTCTGCCGTTCGAGCTTGAGATCGAGAAGCCCTGGGAACGGCGGGCCGAGTTCCTGGCGATGAATCCGGCCTGCGAGGTGCCGGTCCTGATCGAGCTGGACGGCGCCATCTATGCCGACAGCCATGTCATCTCCGAATATCCCGACGAGGCCTATCCCCAACGCTCCCTGAACGGGGGCGATTCGGCCAGCCCGGCCCAGGCACGGCGGCCGGGCCCGTGGTTCGATGTGAAGTTCAACACCGAGGTTACCCAGAACCTTGTTGGCGAGAAGCTGATGAAGCGCCTGTCGGGCCAGGGCTATCCGCAGGCGACCGCGATCCGCACGGGCCTCACAGAAATCCACAATCACTTGGCCTATATCTCGTTCCTGGCTGAGCGCCGGCGCTGGCTGGGCGGCGGCTATCTGTCGGCAGCCGACCTCGTGGCGGCGGCGCATCTTTCCGTCATCGACTATATCGGCGACGTGCCGTGGGACGACCATCCCGGCGCCAAGGATTGGTATGTGCGGATCAAGTCCCGCCCCAGCTTCCGCCCCATCCTCGCCGACCGCGTGCCGGGCGTGGCGCCGCCCGAGCATTATTCCGACCTGGATTTCTGACCCGAAATGGCCCGTCTCTTCGTCTTCGGCCTGGGCTATTCGGCCCTGGCCATCGCCAAACGCGTCGTGGGGGACGGCTGGACGGTCGCCGGCACGACCAGAAGCGCCGAAGGCGCCGACAGGCTGCGGCAGTTCGGGATTGAACCGTTCCTGTTTGACGGTCCCGCGCCCATCGCTTCCGCGGCGTTTAACGGCATCACCCACCAGTTTGCCTCTGTCCCCCCAGAACACGACCATCCCGCCCCCCGCCATCACGCCAACGATATCGCGGCGGCCGAAGGGCTGGAATGGGTCGGATACCTATCCACGACCTCGGTCTATGGCGTGACCGACGGCAGCACGGTGGATGAGGACTATCCGTGCGCACCGTCGAGCGCCCGCGGTCAAAGGCGGCTCAATGCCGAGCGCGCGTGGCAGGCGCTGCCCCTGCCCGGCCATATCTTCCGTCTCTCCGGCATCTACGGTCCGGGACGCAGCGTCTTCGACACGATCCGCGCCGGCAAGGCCCAGCGCGTGGTCAAGCCGGGCCAGGTCTTCAACCGCATCCATATCGATGATATCGCCACGACCGTTCGCGCCTCGATGGCCAAGCCCTGGCCCGGACGCGTCTACAACCTGGCCGACGACCTGCCGGCCCCGTCGGCCGATCTCGTCACCTATGCGTGCGGATTGCTGAAGATCGAGCCGCCGCCGGAAATCCTGTTCGAAGAGGCCGTGTTCTCCCCGATGGCGCGGGAGTTCTGGGCCGACAACAAGCGGATCGACAACAGCCGGATCAAGTGCGAACTCGGCGTCAAGCTAGCCTATCCGACCTATCGCGAAGGACTGGACGCGATTTTCGCAGGCGGATAGCGGCTACCATTTCCCCGTATTGGGCATCGACGCCCAGGGCTCGGCCGGCGGCAGGGCGTTGCCGGACTGCAGCAGTTCGATCGAGATATTGTCGGGCGAGCGGACGAAGGCCATGCGGCCGTCGCGCGGCGGACGGTTGATGGTGACGCCCTTGTCCATCAGCGTCTGGCAGGCGGCGTAGATGTCGTCCACCTCATAGGCCAGATGGCCGAAATTGCGGCCCTCGCCATAGGCCTCGGGGTCCCAGTTATAGGTGAGCTCCACCTGCGCGTCCTCGCCGCCGGGCGCGGCCAGGAAGGCCAGCGTATAGCGGCCCTGCGGCACGTCGTGGCGGCGCAGTTCCTTGAGACCGAGCTTGTTGCAATAGAAGTCGAGCGAGGCGTCCAGGTCGGTGACGCGGACCATCGTGTGCAGATATTTCATGGTTTACCCGGCTTTCGAGATGATGATGATGGAGGGCGGCGCGTATTCGTCGGGAATGGCGCAGATGTGGAAGCGGACGAACAGCTGCCCCAGCGCTCTGCCTGCCGTCAAAGATGTGAACGGAACGGCCAGCAGGCAAGGCAAAATCGTCGGCGCGGCAAGAAGCAGCACGCCGGGGGCATAGCGAAACAGAACGACGGCGACGATCGCCCCGAACAGCATCTGCGGCCACAGCCCGCGTAGCGCCTCGCCCAGCGGCACCGCCCGCCCGCCGCGGTTCTGCGCGTCCCACAGCACGCGCCGGCCGAACACCAGCCCGGCGATGAAGACCGACTGCGCGATCATCATCAGCGGCCCGAGGAAGAAAGAGAACAGCATGTCGATGAAGCCGCTGGCGAGCAGCCGGACCGGCCCGCCGTAACGCCGCCGCTGTTCCCCTCGCATCAGCACGTCAAGCATGCCCAGCAGGCGCGGCGCGAAGCCGAGCGCCAGCATGATGAAATAGAGCGCGAAGCCGACGCTGGCCGGCGCCGCCGACCGGCTGCCGTCGCCGATCATCGCGAGGCCGGCCAGCAGCATGATGAGGCCGGCCGGCGCGCCGGCATACATCATGATGGCGTTGACCAGCTGGAACCGCCCCATCGGCCTCAGGCCCGGCATGCGCAGCAGCTTCAGATACTGCAGGTTGCCCTGGCACCAGCGCAGGTCGCGCTTGATGAAGTCCGGCAGGCTGGGCGGGTTCTCCTCCCAGCTCTCAAACTCGTCGGCGATGACCCTCACGTCGTAACCGGCGCCGCGCATCATCGCCGCCTCGACCTGGTCGTGGCTCAGAATCTGGCCGCCGAGCGGCCCGCTGCCGGATAAACGCGGCAGCACGCAGTGATCGACGAAGGGTTGCACCCGGAGGATCGCATTGTGACCCCAGAACGGTCCCGCCGGCCCCTGCCACCAGGCGCTGCCGATCGTCTGCATGCGCATCGCGTGGCGCATGCCGAACTGAAAGATGCGGGTGAAAGCACTGCCCGAGGGCTGGCCGACGACGAGGGTCTGGAGGATACCGAGCGTGGGGTTGGCCTGCATTGCCCGCACCAGCCGCAGCATCGACGACGCCGACATGACGCTGTCGGCATCGAGCACGATCATATGGTCGTACCGGCCCACCGCCCCTTCGGCGAACTCGCGCAGATTGCCTGCCTTGAAGCCCGTATTCACCGCCCGGCGGCGGTAATGCAGGAAGGCGGCACGCGGATGCCCGTCTATCAGCCTTGCAAAGGCCAACTCCTCGGCGGCGGCGATCTCCGGCCGGGCGCTGTCGCTCAGAACATGGAAAGCGAATGCGTCGGCCCACGGCGTCGCGGCGATGTCGCGGACCATTGCGTCCAGCCGGGCGAAAACCTGCACGACATCCTCATGCCGCACGGCCAGGCAGACGGCGGTTCGGCTCAGGATCGGGCTGTCCTTGGGCGTCAGGCGCAGGGCCGGATTGGTGAAGGCGACCGGATCGGCGCTGAACCGCGCGATGAGAAACCCCACCGCCGCATTCCAGAACCCGATCAAAGTCCAGGGCAGGCCGACCAGGAACAGCGCCAGGAAGAGGCCCGATGCGGCGGACCAGCCGCGCGCGGCCAGCGCATGGATCATCAGCGACCCCAGCAGAACCATGCTCGCGGCGCTCAATCCGAAGAAGAACCAGCGGCGCGCAGCGAGAGGGGCATCCGCTGTGCCGGTCATGCTGCCGCCGGCTGGGAGGGTCGCGTCGGTCATGTTCTCTGTGCTAATGGCGCGGGAAATCCGCGCGTTATAGATAGGCGATGACGAATCAGCCGCCAACTTCCTTCCCGTCGCAGGCACTCTGGGTCACCGGCCCAGGCACGGCGGAGCTTCGCCCAATGCAGGTCGGATCGGCCGACGCGGACACGCTGCTGGTGCGGGCGATCAATAGTGGGCTCAGCCGCGGCACGGAGTCGCTGGTCTTCCGCGGGCTGGTGCCGGAGAGCGAATGGGCTCGGATGCGCTGCCCCTTCCAGGAAGGGGAGTTCCCTTTTCCAGTAAAATACGGCTACGCGATGGTCGGGCGGGTGGAAGATGGGCCTGCCGAGCGGATCGGCCAGCTTATCTTCAGCCTCCACCCGCATCAGAGCCTGTTCACCGTTCCAGCCACAGCCGCCATCCCTGTGCCCGATGCCGTTCCCGACCGGCCCCCCGTCCTTGCCGCGCAGCTGGAGACGGCAATGAACGGCCCCTGGGATGCAGCCCCCAGGCACGGCCCGCTCCGCCAACGGGGTACGGCGTGGAGCAGGCGGCGGGCAACATCTAGTACGTCTCAACGACTGGCAACGACGCGAGCTCATGCTCGTCATCCCAGAACATCAACACGCCGAAGGCGACGCTGGCGAGCGCCGTCGCGTGCCTCACGCCGGGCGCGACGCTCTACATCCGGGGAGGGCTCTACAAGGAGCAGCTCTGGAACAACATCCCGCCATTGATCGACCATTTGAAGCCCAAGACGGCGGA
>CAZNNJ010000053.1:0-1142 GCA_964574305.1 uncultured Rhodospirillales bacterium
TCAGCGCCACGATGGAGCATGTCCACAGATTGTCGCCCTTGCGTCCCTGGCCGGCATGAGCCGGGTTTGGGTTCCCGGTGCCCCAATAGACGAGGTTCAAGTCCGGATCGTAGGTTCCGGGCAGCCAAGCCATGCCGCCGCCATGGTCCATGGCGCTTTTGTCCGGCCATGTCTCCACGCCCGGCTCCCCGGCCTCGGGCGTTGCTCGCCACTGCCACTGCAATGCACCGGTCTTGAGATCGCGGGCCTGCAGGTATCCGGGCAGGTCCAGGGAATCGCCGCCGGCCGCGACAATGAGATGGTCCTTGATGACGACCGGCGCCGCGGTCGAGTTGTAGCCTAGCCTTGCGTCGGAGATCTCGACCCGCCACGTCTCCCGGCCGTTCGCGGCATCCAGGGCGACGACGTGATTGTCGGGTGTCTCGACATAAACCAAGCCCTGATGGACGGCGACGCCCCGATTACCGATGGCGCTTCCGGAATCGGTTTTGTAGCGCCAGATCTCACGGCCGGTTCGCGCATCCACGGCCCACACGGCGTTAGGCAGGCTGGTATACAGAACGCCATCCCGCTCGATCGGCGTGGCCTTGATCGCTGGAGGAAGCGCGTTGGCCGCCGTGGCGGCGGGCGCATGGTCCACCCATGCCAGGGCCAATGCGTCGACATTGCCGGCATTGATTTGCGTAAGCGGGCTATGGCGCTGCCCTGTATAGTCTCCGTGATATGTCGGCCAGGAGTCCACCAAACGACCGGCGAATCCATCAGTCTCGGCCGAAGCCCCGGTGGCGGCAAGCAGCAGTCCACACGATAGGGCGAGCGCAATCCTCATTTGAGTTCCATCAGATAGGCTAGAAGATTGTGCATCTCGGCGTCGTTATAGGCGCCGATCAGCTGACGGTGAGCTTCCATTGGGTCCTTCACCTCTACCTGGATGCCGTTTCCGCGTGCGAAAGAACGGTAGGCGCCGTCGGCATCCCGCAGCGAAACGTCATATTCGCCCAGGAACACGGCCGTCCCGGCAATCGACTTCCCCGACGGCAGGGTGACTGTCACGGCGACAGGCGGATTGTCGACAGGGCGGATATTGAGACCCATGAAGGCGAATATCGTGGGCCCCGGATATGCAATCATGCCCTGGAGCC
>CAZNNJ010000053.1:1152-14803 GCA_964574305.1 uncultured Rhodospirillales bacterium
GACGAACATGAAGTCGGGGTTCGCTTCCTTTACCCGCGCCGCGATCGGGCCGAAATCCTTGTTGCCGAACTCCCATTCGAGGAAGAACACCTCGGTCAGGCCGCGCTTCTTCGCCGCGGCGCGCGCGCCGAGCGCCATGAAATGCACCGACGGGAACTTGCTGGTCACGATCGCGACCGTCTTCGGCGGCTTGGGCGAAGCGGCGAGCGCGTCGAAAAGCGTGTTCGGGAAGGTCACCGCGGGATCCGGCCCGAGCGACCAGGTCGGAAATTGCATCTCGTACTTGGCGAGGTGGGGCGAGTGGAGACCACTCGACGCGGACTTGGGGGGGCCCCGGTATTGAGATATTGCCTTGTGCCGGGTCGGGCTTGAATTTCTTGGTGATGCCCGCCAGATCACCCGTCGGCGAATGACAGGACGCACATCGGCCCGAGCCATTGAAAAAGCGTTCCCCTGCCCTCGGATCTCCGGTTCCCGTGACCTGCATCGGATAGGCAAATCTGTTCATGACCGCCTCGAGCTGCGCATGCAGGAACATTGCGATATCCGGAATCTTGTCGGCAAGCGCCGGGAATGCGGGCATCCCCTTGTCGCTCCTGCCATGGAGAACAACCTGGCCGATCAACTCGCCATGTTCATCCCGCGAGACCAGCTCGGAGCGGACAAGGTCCGGGGCGCGCGCGCTGCCTCTCGCATCACTGCCGTGGCAGAAACTGCACGAGGCTGCGAAATCCTGTTGTCCCTGAGCAGCGGCTTTCGGATCGATCGTCCAGCGCGTGTGCAACTGGGCGCCGGCCTTGCCGGACCACCCCGCGGATGCAACGCCGGCCAACCCCGCGGCAACCGCGATCCAAATGCGTCGCCGAGCGCGCGCGTGGCGTTCCATCGACGCTAGCCTTCCCCTAGAATTTTCGCCAACTCGCCCGGCATGGAAAAGAACGGCGAATGACTGCTGCGGAGGGCGATGAAGTCGGTGCCGGGCATGGCCTCGACAATGGCGCGCTGGTGGTCCGTCCCGCCCTTTATCCGGTCTTCGCTGCAGGCGATATAGAGGCGCGCGATATGGCCGGTCCGTTCCGGCGTCCAGACGATGGGCACGGTCAGCGGTTCGATGGATTGCGGCACGAGGCAAAGCCGGGCCAGCGCCACGTCCTCGTCCGGGCAATCGGCGTAGAGGAAATCACGCAATCCTTCCGGCTTGAAGACAGTGCTTCGGCCATCGGACGCCGGAACGATGAAGGCAGCCGCGCCGGACAGTCTTTCCGCCACGCCGTCGATCATGGAACGGCCGCTGGGGGCCAGAAAGGCGCAGAGATAGACCAGCTTTCGGATCCTGTCCGGCACGGCCTCGGCCACGCCGGTGATGACGGCCCCGCCCATGCTGTGCCCGACCAGAACGACCGGCTCGTCTTCGCCTTGGACTATCCGCGCGATCCGGTCGACATAGTCGCGATAGGTGGCCGGCCTGGCCAGGGACCGGTCGCAGCCGTGACCGGGAAGATCGGGCGCGCGGACCTGGTGCCCGCGCGCCTCGAGCCGCGCGACGAGCTTGTACCAGCACCAGCCGCCGTGCCAGGCGCCATGCACAAGAACGAACGTAGTCATTCGGTCCCCCTGTTGCCGGTTCGTCGTCCCCGGGTGACGCGCTAGAAGTCGAAAGCGAAATCGGCGCCCCAGGTTCGCGGCAGATCATAGGTTCCCGCGACGTTGGTGCCGACGTCGGTTGCGTAGTTGAGATTCTGCTCGTCGGTCAGGTTCTTGACCCACAGCGATATCTTGCCGGTGACCGGCCCCAGCGGAATCTCGGCCAGCGTCCCGCGCAGATCGAGAATCCAGGTCGCCGGCCGGATCATATTCTGGATCAGCTGCGGGCTGGAGGTCGCAATCACCGCCTGCGGCAGGGCGCCGGTTACATATCCGTTCATCCAGGTCGAGTCGGCTCGGATCGCGAAATACATGTCGTTGGCGAACGGCGGGAAGTCGTATTCGGCGTTGAGCCCGACATTCCTGGTCGGGCGCCCCGCCGTGATGCCGATGACGACCGGGTCGGTCACGATGCCGAGATTGGCGCCGAGCGTCAGGCCCTTGAGCGGCATCGCCAGGGCTTCGACCTCCAGGCCGTTGTTGCTGACATGGACTTTCGGGTCGCTGAGGACGATTGCCCCCAATGGCGTCGTTGGCGGCAGCCCTTCCGCGGCCAGCTGCTGCGCGGTGGTATTCAGCACCTGGGTTTGCGTGTCGGTCTGCTTCGTATGCCAGACGTCGATATTGAACCGCGCCCGGTGGTCGAACCATTCGGATTTGACCCCCGCCTCATAGCTCGTGATGTTGATCGGATCGAACGGCAGGCCTCCCAGAACACCCCCCGACAGATAGCCGGTGGAAATCTTCGCATAGGCATTGGCGTCGGGCACGAATTTCCACGTCAGCGATATGTCCCAGTCGACATTGTCGAACGACGCGTTGGCGGGCGCGAGCGGCAGCAGCGGCGCATCGAATGTCGCCTGCTCATATTGCTGGGCAAATCGCCTGTCGGCGCTGTAGCGGACGCCGCCCGAGACATCGACCGTATCGGTCACATGCATCGTGGCATGGCCATAAAATGCCCAGCTTTGATTGTCGACGCTGACCGGGGTCCCGCTGATCTTGTACGGGCTGCCCAGCGCGCCCCCCGGAAGGACCTTGGTCACCGGAAGGATCGAGCCGCCGAATATGTCCACGGCATCCGTGAGGCCCGCGATTTCATCGAGATAGAAGAAACCGGCAATCCAGTCGAAGCGGTCTTCATGACCGATCAGCTGAAGCTCCTCGGAAATCGAATGTGTCGCCTGGCTTTCGTAAAATGAGCAAAGGCTGAAGCAGAGCGGCGCGCCGCTCACGAACTGATCACCCGGAAAGTGCGACGCCAATATGGGCCCCAGGGCCGCCAGGGTCGGCGGAGTCGTCAGCGCGGCGCCGCCGAGGTCCTGGTTCCCGGTATTGTTCCTTTGCCACCGATAGGCCGAGATGTTCTTCAGCGTCAGGTTGTCGTTGAAGTCGTAGAGAGCCGTAAGATTGAACCCCATGGCCTTGTTCTCGGTCGTGGTGGTCGCGAAATAATCGCCAACGGAACTCTCGGCGACGCCGCTGCCGACCAGTGGAAGGACATAGGGGCCGACCGGGCCGAGGCCGCCCGTCGCGATCGTCTTGAAGAACGCGTCGTCGGCGGAGGTGAAGCCGAGGTTCTGGACCGCGTGCTGACCGTTGAAATCTTCCGAATAGTCGGCCTTGAAATCCACCGTCAGGTTATCGAGGCCGGTGTAGCGCACCGCAAGCATGCCGCCGTTTTCATCGAGCCCGTCATACCCCGCGATCGCCGTCACCGGGCCGCTGGGATAGATGAACGTCGTTCCGCCCACCGGGTTCGACCGATCCGGATCCTGCCCCTTATGGAAAACCGTGCCGCGGATCGAAAACCCGTCGAACTCCGGCAGATCGAAGGACGCCTTGACCCGCTTCATGCCGTAGTTGCCGAAGCTCGTTTCGAGATGCCCGTCGAGCACGCCGGTCGGCTTCTTCGTCGTCATGTTGAACGCGCCGCCGGTCGTGTTCTTGCCGAACAGCGTGCCCTGCGGCCCGCGCAGAACCTCGAACTGATCGAGGTCGGCCATGTCCATGGCCAGCCCCAGCTGGCGGGACATATAGACACCATCGAGATAAATGCCGATCGGGCTGTCGGTCCTGACCTCATTGGAAACGCCGACCACGCCGCGAATCTGGATGGTGGGCGAGTCGGCCGAGCCGAACTGGGCGTACTGAATCCACACATTCGGGATGCCCTGGCCGAGCGAACCGATGTTCGTGATCTGCTTCTCTTCGATATCTTTCGCGGTGAAGGCGGTGACCGCGACCGGCACTTCCTGCAGTTTTTCCTGAACACGGCGTGCCGTCACCACGATCTCCTCCAACCCGACGGCGCTGGAGGCCGAAGGCTGCGCCTGCGCTGCCTCCTGCGCCGCGACAGGCGTCGCGATCGACAGTGCTGCTATGCTGGCGGAAGCCAAGAATATAGCCGAATATCTGATGTTCACCTCATCCTCCCCTTGCCCGTATATTTTCAAGTTATTTCTTTAAGATGTTGAATTATTTTCGAATTTCTACTTTCGTTTTTCTTTCTTCCCCATGATCAGGATCGGTAAGGCGCCCGGCCGCTCTAAGCGTCGACGTCCCCGTTCACTGGCAACGCCACCGTGCCCATCGCGGCCAGCGCGGCGATGCGCGTGTCGTCGTATCCCAGCACATCGCGCAGGATGCGCTCGCCGTGCTGGCCAAGCAGCGGCGGCGCCCGCGGCGGAACAGCCGGCGTGGCGGAAAGGCGGATCGGGCTCGCGATCACCGGCACGGTGCCGGCCGTCGGATGGGAAACCCGGCACAGCATTGCGCGCTCCCGCGTTTCAGCCGATGTCAGGGCCTGCTCGACCGTCCGCAGCACGCCGCACGGAACCCCCGCTGCCTTGCAGCGCGCCGACCAGAATTCGCTGCCGCACCGCGCAAACATGGCGGCGATCTCGCCCAGCAGATATTCGGCGTGGGTGTCCCGGCCGATACGATCCTGAAACCTTGGGTCGTCCGCGAGGTCGGGCCGATCGAACACGGCGCGGGCGAGTTGGCGGAACATCTTGTCGCCGGCGCAGGTGATCCAGACAGCGCCGTCCGCTGTGTCGAACTCGCCGCGCGGGACCGCAACCTTGGCCTGGCGCGGTGACAAAGCGGGATTCCGTCCGGTCGCGAGCACTTCGTATCCCTTGAAGGAGAGGTTGGCGATCGCGGTGTCGTACATCGCCGCCTCAACCATCTGGCCGACGCCGTGGCGTGTCCGCGCCTGTAGCGCCGCCAGGATTCCGATCGCCGCGTTCATCGATGTCGTGATGTCGGTGTACGGCAAGCCGCTGGCGACCGGCGGCTCGCCCGGCCGGGCGTTGAGCGACGCGACGCCGGCCTCCGCGGTGATCGCCGAGTCAAATCCCGCGCCCTCCGACAGGCTGCCGGTGCGCCCGTAAGCGGACACCGCGCAATAGATGAGGCGCGGGAAGCGCTCCCGCAGGCTGGGGTAATCCAGGCCGTAGCGGCGCATGACCCGGCTGGTGAAATTCTCGACCACCACGTCGGCGGTGGCGATCAGATCGAGCGCCACCGCGACGCCGTCCGACGCATTCAGGTCGAGCGCAAGGCTCTGCTTGTTGCGGTTGAGCGACAGGAAGAAAGTGCTTTCCCCACCGAAACTCGGCTCGGGCACGGTAAAGCGGGTGTCGTCGCCCTTTCCCGGCATCTCGATCTTGATGATCTCGGCGCCGAGATCGCCGAGGATCTGGGTGGCGTAAGGCCCGGCCAGTACACGGGTGAAATCGACGATGCGAATGCCCTCGAGGGCGGCCGGCGCCGGCTGCGCGGGCGGTTCGTAGTCGGGCAATGCGGGGCGCATGTCACCCATTGCAATGATCCTTCGGCATGACGTGAGCTCGTTTCATGCGTTCATGCCGCCATTCACGCTGATGATCTGGCCGGCGATCTTTTTGGACGCGGGCCCGCATAGGAAAAGCGCGAGCGGCGCGATATCGCTTGGCCGGGGCAAACCGAGAGGCGCGCGCTGGCGGGCGCTCTCGGCCCTTCCGTCGGCCGCCTTGGAAAACCGCTCGAAGATCGGCGTATCTTCGACGAAGCTGGGTGAGATGCAGTTCACCCGCACCCCGTCGCGCGCGACCTCCAGCGCCAAATTGCGGACGAAGCCGATAATCGCCGCGAACCGTCCCGCGATCAGCGACTGGCGCGGCGCGGCGAACCGGCCGGAATCCGAGACGAAGGCGACCAAGGCGCCGCCTTGCCGCGCCAGATGCGGAACGGCCGCGTGGCAAAGATGCTGAAAGAGCGCGATCGATTGGGCGGCGGCAGGCGCAAACACCGCCGGATCCGTCTTCATGAACGGCCCGGTGATACCCGCCGGACCGGTGACGGCGCAGTCCACCACCGCGTCGAGCCGTCCGGCCTGCGCCGTCACGCCGTCGACCATCGCGCGGATCGCCCCCGGCTCGTTGTAGTCCGCCGGGGCGGCGATGAAGCGGCCGTCCGGGTGTCTTGCCTTCAGCCGCTCGATCGCCGCCGAGACCGAGCCCATTCGCGATCCGTGGACCGCGACCACCGCGCCCTGCGCGGCGGCCTCGGCGGCGATTTCGAAGCCGATTCCTCCGGTTGCACCGGTGACGAGGATGACCGAGTTCGGTTCGATTATTTGCATGCTCGGCCCATTTCCGCCGTTCGTTCCGGATGTCGATCGTTACTGGCGGCGCCCGACCCGGGCGTAGGTCAGGATGTCCATGATCTCGAGGACGTCGGGCTGCTTATCCAGATTGAGGGTGAGATCTTCGATCCGATCGCAATCGGACTTCGAGAGCATCAATTCCAGATAGGGCCGGCAAACCTGCCGGATTTCCTCGGTGCTGATCGGATGCTCCGGACTGCCGAGCCAGCCCTCAAGGCGCTTGACATATTCCTTGCCGCCCTTGGTGACGACCTTCACCTCACCCGTCGGCGCGGCAGGCTGGAATTCCGGATTGATCGAGACCTTGACCTTCGCCTTGGCGGCGTTGCGCGCCGGGTCCGTCAGCGTGGCGGTATCGGTGAACGAGGTCGCGGAGACCGCGCCTTCGAGCATCACCTCCGCCAGCAGATATTCGACGCTGAAGCGCGCCTCCTGCAGATCGATCGGGTTCGGGTGATGGCCGACCGCCATGTCGCCGATCCGGCTGAGCTGTGTCTCGACGCGTTCGATATCGTCGTATTTCAGGCTGTGTTCCTTGATCAGAAGCCCGAGTGCGTCGATCGACGTGTGCGAGTAGGTGCAGGCGCTGTACTTTTTGATGCACGCTTGGTGGATCAAATACGGGTCCTCGCCCAAACCGCGATCGATGATGCTGAGGTCGGTTTTTCCGAACTGCGACACCGGCGCAAACAGGGCATTCGGCTGTTCGAGCAGGCCGAGCTCGCCGGTCGCGCCGGCCTTTGCCAGCAGCGCCGACTGAACGCCCATCTTCGCCGTGTGGCCCGACTCCAGAAAATGCGTGTCGCAGCCGGCCTGCCCGAGGCCGCAGGCCCACGAACCGGAAATCGTCATCGCGTGCTCGGTCCGGTTCGCATCAAGCTTCAGCAGTTTCGACGCCGCCGCGGCAACGCCGAGCGGACCGAACCATGTCGGCGGGCAAATATGCACCTGCATCAGCATCCAGCCAGGCGCGGCCCGGCAATAGCGCGAGGCCACTTCCCAGGCGATGATGGCTGATTCGATCACTTCCTTGCCGGTCGAAACCTGCTTCTGCGCCAACGGAAACAATGCTGGGAACATCCAGTATGCGCTGGTGATCGAGGGCAGCTCGTTGTCCTCGAGCTCAGAGGCATGCGCGAAGGTCGCGTTGGCGTAAGCCGCGTTTTCGACGGTGGTCCGGAAGCCCCCGGCGACAACCCCCGCGTCCGGCGTCCCGCCCTGCTCGGCCAGGTAGGTATTGAGAATCTTCGCGATCGGCTCACGCGACCCGGCGATCATCCCGGTGATCGTCTTCAGCAGAAGCGCCTTGGTATATTCGGTCGTTTCCTGCGGGAAATCCTTATAGGTCGTATTCGCGACCCACCGCGCGACCGTCGCGGTCCTGCTGTCCCTGATGATTCCGTCCATGATCTCTGCTCCTCCATCTGAAGACTGGTTGATGTTTGCTGAACGCCTCAGAAAATGATCCCGGGAACTTCCCAGCAGGCGATGATCACCGATCTGAATTCGCCCTCGATCTCGCCCAGCCACGGCGTTTTCGCGGCCGGCATTCCCCACTCGAACGACTGGGCCGATGGCGCGGGCTGTGGCCGGGATGAAACGAGGACCGGCCATCGCGGGCGGCTTCTTTCCATGGCGGTCGCCTGCGAAGTCCCCGGCAGCCTAGGATTGCTTCCCGGCCTGGGCGAACACCTCACCGGCATTCCGCATGGCCTGCACCATCTTCGGCACGCCGACATACGGAACGAGATGGCTGAAAAACTCGACGATATCGTCCGGTGAATGCCCGACATTGAGCGCAATGCGCACGTGCATCTTCAGTTCTTCCTGGAGGCCCATCGCCGCCAATGCAGACAGGGTGATGATGCTGCGCGTCTTATAATCGAGGGTCGGACGCGACCAGGCGTCGGCATAGCAATGTTCGACGCATAACTGGCCGAAATACTGTCCAGCCGGCGACTGAGCACCCTGCTGAATGTTGCGCCATGCGGGGGTGAAGATATCGTCCAGAACCTTGGTGGCGCGCTCATAGCGCTCACCTTTGACGAGACCGGATTCTTCCCCCTGCGTCTGTGTCGTCATTCAATCTTCCCCATCTACGCATTCGTTATTCTTAGCGAGAACACTGTCCGGAGCGGCGATCGAGCGCGCTGCGAAGCTCGGTGAGCCCATGCACCTTAAGAGACGCATTTTATAAAGGCAAGCGTTAGTTGCCTTTATTTTTAACGCGCGGACATGACCCGCGGTGCCGTGGCGGCCCCTCGGGAGATTCGATGTCGGAGATGCGGAATTCTCGCCGGCAGGCGCCGGCCTTCAGGGCCTCGGCTCGGCCTGCCGCGAGGAGTTGCCTTGCAGGCCCGCCAGGACGATGTCGAGAACGGCATCGACATAGTGTCCGCCGATCTTGTCGCCGAAGGTCAGCAATCGCCTGATGACCGGCCCGGCCACCAGATCGGCGACCAGGCTTGGGTCGGTCGCGGGCGGGATCTCGCCGCGCGCGATCCCGCGCTCGACCATGGCAACACGCATCTGGTGTTGCTGGTTGCGGATCGCCTGAGTGATCTCCTCGACCTCCGGCTCGGCGCGGCTCACAACCACCTGCAGGATACCGCGATATTTGGGGTCGTTGCTCATTTCCACGATCGTGACCAGCGATTGCCGCAGATCCTGCCGCAGAGACCCGGTATCGATGGCCACGGCGCGATCGCGAAATTGCGCCAGCACGGCGATCACCAGATCGGCCTTCGTCGGCCAGCGGCGATAAATCGACGTCTTGTTGACGCCAGAACGCGCCGCGACATCCTCGACCTTGAACGCGGCATAGCCGACGCGCCCCAGCTCTTCACCGGTTGCCTGCAGCACGCTGGCAACGACACGCTCCGCCCGCCCGCGCTCGCGCTCGCTCGTGGTGCGGCGCACGGCTTTCTTCGTTTTAATCAGTCGGTCCGCCACCACACTATTCCGAGGAGTTTATCAAAGAGGGAAACCTGAGCGATAACGTGATTCGGCGCTAGATGATGATCGATCTCACCGGATGCGTCGACACTCTCGCCGGGAGTAAGTTTCTGAGATCGTTCGGATCGTCGATTGTTACCAAGCTGGCCGAAGCAATTTGACCCTTTCCGAGCGTAGCGCTCATCGTCTGCTTGACGACACAACGCCGATGCCGTTCGCGCCCGACGCGGACCCCAGCTCCTTCTATCCCGTCAAGAACGAGCAGAAATCGTTCTACAGACGCACGCGACGCGCGTCCGAATCCTCCGAACGTGCCGGGAGATGATTCGGGCGACGCCCTCTGAAACCCGTTGAAAACCGACATTCTACCCCGGCCTCCGAAGGCAGGGGTCACAAGTTCGAATCTTGTCGAGTGCGCCAGTTTTTCTGGCCGCAGCTGGGAGACCGGCCGAAACGGCAACCGGGGGGAGTTTTGGCGGCATGGACCCACGGGCAACCGTCCGTGCGTACCTCAAGATGCTCGCAGCTGCACGAAGCGGCATTGTCTGCTGGGACGCGGAGGCTTGCACAAAATTCAATTTCCACTCAAGAAGTTGCAGACATTCAGGGAGCATCCTATGGCCCTATCTTCAGGTCACCTCTCCCTCGACAGCCGTGACCTTCCATTCCCGCGTGAAATCGCGGCCTGCCGCGTCCTGGTCGAGAGTTTCGAGGCTGTTGTGATTGGGGAGGATGCCAGGGAAGAGGCGCTGCCCCTCCCTGAACGGCAGGGTCGAGCGCTCCACGGTCCAGCCGGAAGCGGACACGGCGCCGAACGAGATTTCGCAATCCGCAATGTCCTGGGCCAGGGCAACCGAGCCGGCGCCGGCGATGGCGGCACCAAGGTCGGGCAGTGCTGGCAAACCCGCCGCCCGGCCGCGCGCGTAAGCAAAGAGATCACCGACACGGACGATCTGGCCCGCACACCCCGCCGAACGGTCATGCAGGCGCAGCGCATACAGTGGCGGCGTCGGCCCCAGATCCGGGTGCCAATGTTCGATGTAGGTGCTGTGATGTCCCTCCTCGATCATCACATCTCCGTCGCGGTCCAGCGAGCCGCGATCGGGCGTCGGGCCCGGGGGCTGGAAGTCGATATCGCGCCGCCACTCGAATATCCCGTCACCGACGAGCAACTGACCGGCAAACCCGTCCTGGCCCGCCATCCAGTCGAGCTGCGCCATGGTAAGATCGCGCAGGCACCGAGCGCCGGAGAAATCCGGGCGGCCTTGCGGCTGGCGCAGATCGACATAGAAGCTCGGTCCCTGCATCCAGCGCACCCACGTATCGATGTCCCGCGTGCCGTCGGCCCGCACGATCAGGGAACGGCGCCACAAACCGCTCAGACCACTGACTTCAACGATGCGCATAGCGATGGCGCCCCTTCCGGAAGAAAGGGGACAGCGCATGTCTTCCGCCAGTGACTTCTCGGCCATCCCGCTGGTCGATATCTCCGCCCTGATCGCCGGCGATGCCGAGGGGGCGCGGGCTGCGGCTGAGAAGCTCGGCGAGGCGGCGCGGCAGGTCGGGTTCGTCTACGTGACCGGGCATGGCATTCCGGCGCCTTTGTTCGACCGCCTGCTCGACGTCGCCACGCGGTTCTTCGCGCAGCCCCTGGACCAGAAGATGGCTGTCTATATCGGCCGCTCCGCCAACCATCGCGGCTATGTTCCGGCCGGCGAGGAGGTGTTCGCGGCGGGCACCAAGGACGCCAAGGAGGCGTTCGACCTGTCGATCGACCTGGCCCCCGACCATCCGGCGGTCAGCGCCGGCACGCCGATGCTGGGGCCGAACCAGTGGCCGGATTTGCCCGGGTTCAGGAGCGCGATCACCGAATATTACGACGCCGTCTTCGCCGTCGGCCGGGCGCTGATCCGCGGCTTCGCCATGGCGCTGGGCGAGGCGCCGGACGTCTTCGACGCATACATCACGACCCCGCCGAGCCAACTGCGGCTGATCCATTATCCGTTCGACCCGGACGCGGCTGACACGGTCGGGATCGGAGCGCATTCCGACTATGAGTGCTTTACTCTTCTGCATTCGACAGGGCCGGGGCTGGAGGTGATGAACGGCGCCGGCGAGTGGATCGACGCGCCGCCGGTACCGGGGGCGCTGACAATCAATATCGGCGACATGATGGAGCTGTGGACCAACGGCGCGTTCATCGCCACTTCGCACCGCGTGCGCAGGGTACGGCAGGAGCGCTACTCCTTCCCGCTGTTCTTCATGGTCGATTACGCGACCAGGGTCGCGCCGCTGGCCCGCTTCAAGGATCGCGGCGAACGCCAAGCCCTCATCGCCGGGGAGCATCTGTTCGCCCAGACCATCCAGACCTTCCGCTATCTGATCGAGCGGGTGAAATCCAAGCAGCTCATCTTGCCGAGCGGAGCTCATGCATTGTCGTCCTTCGGCCAGGAGGCGCGCCGGCACAGCGACGGCTAGGCCTCGATCTTCATGGCATCGAGCTTCCGGCGCAGATGCTCGCCCGACGTGATCGGCTGATATTTCGCGGGATTGGCCCGGTCCAGGCTTTCGATCAGCACGTCGCTGTTCGGCTGATGGAAGAACACCAGCGAGTAGCGCGACCGGTTCCAGTCCGCGCCGGCGGGGTTGACCACGCGGTGCAGGGTCGAAACCCAGAGGTCGTTCGTCCATTGCGCCATCAGGTCCCCCAGATTGACGACGAAGGCGCCGGGGACGACAGGAATGTCCTCCCAATCCCGCCCGGTCCAGACCTGCAAGCCCCTGGCCGACGGGTCGCCATAGACCAGCGTCAGGCTGCCGAAATCGGTATGGGCGCCGCCGCGCAGCTGGCCGGGCCGTGGCTCGGCCGGCATCGGCGGGTAGTGATAGGCGACCAGGTCTGAGAACTGGTGATCCACCTTGCGGTCGAAAAATGTCTCCGGCAGGCCCAGCGCCAGGGCGAATATCCGCATCAGCGAACCGGCGAGTGCGTCCAGCGCGCGGTAGTAGGCGCCGCAAGCCTCCCTGAAGCCGGCGGCATCGGGCCAGATGTTGGACGCGGTCGATGGGCTGGCGCCACCGACGACGAATCCCTCGCGCAGGTCCGGCGCTGCCTCCACCCCCATCGACTGGCCGAGCGAGCGGTCCGCCATCGGCGAATAGCCGCGGAAGACCGACGGGTCGGGCGGACAGGCCTCGAGCTTGCTCTCGACCGGCAGGACGAAGAAGGCACGCGATGCCGCCAGCATGTTGCCGATCACCGTTTCCGGCACGCCATGTCCGGACACGACCAGGAACCCAATCCGGGCACAGGCATCGGCGACCTGGCGCACCACGGCGTCCTTGCCGGCGCCCGACAGGTAGGGATTGAGGTCGATGACCGGAACTTCCCTCATTGCGCGGCCCGCCATGCGGCGTATTTGGCGATCCCCTCCTCGATGCCGATGCGCGGGGCGTAACCGAGGTCGCGGGCGGCCAGGGCGATGTCGAGCGGCCCCATTTTTCCGTCCAGGCCCAGCGGAGCCATGTCGCCGGTGCTGGCCTTCCGCCCCGGCACCGCGCGCAACGCCGCCGCGATCACCTCCCCCTCGGCCCGCCAGGTTCCCCCGGGGAAGGTTGAGGTGAATTCCGGCACCTCCGGCGTGGTCAGCGCCAGCCACACAGCCTCGACCGCGTCGTCGATATAAAGGAACTGGCGGCGATGGTCGGTGTCGGCGCTGACCGTCACCGCCCGCCCCGCATCCGCCGCTTCGAGCAGACCGCGGATGAAACAGGGCGTGCGCCGCCCGGGGCCGAAGATCGACGACATGCGCAGCAGGAAGGCCGGCAGGCCGAAGCTCTCGCGATAGCCGTAGAGGACAGCCTCCATCGCAATCTTGGAGCAGCTATAGGTATCGGTCGCCGGCCGCCGCGCCGTCTCAGGCACCAGGCCGGTGCCCGGCTGGTCGCCATAGACGCCGATCGAGGACAGGCCGAGGAAGCGCCTGACCTTGGCCAGCCGGGCGGCCTCGGCCATCAGGATCGTGCCGGTGACATTGACCGACATGACAAGCAGCGGATCGTTCGGCGCCACCAGGCCGCCGGAGATCGCGCCGCCATGGATCACTTCGGTGATGTCATGGCGTTCGAACAGGCCGAAGACTGAAGCCGGATCGCGCAGATCGGCCGCGACGAAGGGGCAGTCGAGCGGCCGGTCGGGTGGGCGCGCATCGTTGGCGATGACGGACATGCCGGCCCGCGCCAGCCGGTTCGCCACCGGGTGCCCCACCAGCACCGCCGCACCGGTCACCAGGGTCATCCGCCCCCCCTCGTCTCCTGCAAGTTACTTGACTTAACTTCAAACGGGCGACGCGCTCGTCGTTCGGCGCGTTTGCGCCATGTCCCCGTTGACGTGGAGGAATA
>CAZNNJ010000054.1:0-1403 GCA_964574305.1 uncultured Rhodospirillales bacterium
CCTTCGGCCGCAGGGTCGTGGCGGCGCGGAACAGTTTGTTCCAGCTGCCGGAGCTGCGCTTCGGCCTCATCCCCGGCGCCGGCGGCTGCGTCAGCCTGCCCCGCCGCATCGGCCGGCACCGCACCGCCTGGCTGGCGCTGACCGGCCGCCGGATCGGCGCGGCCAAGGCGCTGAAGTGGGGACTGGTCGACGCACTTACCGACTAGGTCCGGCCTCGATCTGCTGGTACGAAAACTCCCGTAGCTTGGCGAGCACTGCGATCACTTCGATCACGAGAACATCCGGCTAAAAAATCATGATGGAAATACAGGAAAATTACGTGGATATATTCATTGTACTTCTTTGATTCTCGATCGTCTTTTTAGATAAAGGAAAAATGCAATCTATCAATTGTTCTGAAATTCTATTTTCTACGTTCTCTCTCTATACGCTTGGCTTTCTGTAATATCTCGCATCTCCGCACATCATTACAGCCTTTACAGGGGCGGTGTGCTCAGGCAGCGTTTTGAAAACCGGAGGAACCATTCCGAGTCTGCCGACGCAGAGTCGCGTGTCCGACCCCAAAATAAGTCCAGATATTAAACGAGGCGATGATGAAAGCGACCACCTGCGGTGTGATCATAACCGACGGCGAGCAACTCGTGCTGGGCCGTGTTACCGGCACCAGCCACTGGGACATTCCCAAGGGCGGGCAGGCTCCCGGCGAAAGCTTCCTGATCACCGCAATCCGCGAACTCTACGAAGAAACCGGGCTCGCAGCGAGCCCCAGCCAGCTGATCGAACTGGGGCCGCTCTCTTATCGCCCGGACAAAGATCTCATCCTGTTTCTCTGGCATGTCGACCGACTGCCCAATCCGAAGATGCTGAAATGCAGCTCTCGTTGTCTCGACCGATCGAGCAAAACAATTCCCGAGTTTGATAAATTCCGGCTTGCCAGCTGGGATGAGCTACCGAACCGGCTACCCAAGCGTCTAGCGCGAATCATGGATGCCGTTTCCAAGAGCCCGTTGGTGAAACATCGCAGAGTTCCTATGCCCATGGTCGCGTGAAGGCCTGGCGCAGCGCCAGCGAACCATCTGCTAAGCCCCCATAACCGACGTCACGGTGGCTAGGGCCAGACCACCCGCCCGGCCTCGATCGTCGCCGTCACCGCGACATCGGCCAAGTCACGCCGTGCCTCCGCCCAGGGCCGGTCGATCAGGCAGAGATCGGCGGGGACACCGACCGTAACGCGGCGTGGCGGCCCGCCGGGATCGTCCGGGGCGCCGGTGAACAGAGCCAGCGCCTCCTCCGGCGTAAGCCGCTCTTCTTCGCCGATCATGGCGACGCCGCGTGTCCGGCGGGTCACGGCGGCCTGCATCGCGGCCCAGGGGTCGGCATCGCCGAACCGCGCGTCGGTTCCG
>CAZNNJ010000054.1:1413-7349 GCA_964574305.1 uncultured Rhodospirillales bacterium
CATCGCGAAACGGGGGTCGGGTTCCGGGGGCTGGGTTGATCCCGGCATCGCGGAGGCCCGGATGGCGGTAGAGCCAGGGCCGGTCGGACGGATCGACATCGCTGATATAGGCATCGCCGCGCTCGGCGATGAAGTTGGGCTGTGAGACCACGGTGAGACCGAGCCGAGCGATCCAGGGCAGGACATCGGGCGGCGCGACCGCGGCATGCTCGATCCGGTCGCCGGGGATGCTGCCGGCGTCCTCCAGCGCACCGAGAACGAACAGCAGCTCGGCCAGGGTCACGCAATGAAATGCGGTCGTACGCCCGGCGGCATGGCTTTGCCTTATCTCGGCGGCGAGCTCATCGGCATCCGGCAAGGCGGTTTCATGCAGATGGAACTTGCGCGCGCCCACGCGGACGCCATCCGCCTCGGGCAACCCGTCCAGCCCCGGTCCGCCCATCAGCACGATGTTCTGGACAAGGTCGCCGGCGCGCCGCGCTTCGACCAGCAGTTTCAGCTCGCGCGGCCCGTTGCCCGGCGTCGTATCGGTAATGCCGGTCACGCCACGGCTCGCGAGATACAGGCTGGCATCCCGGATCGCGGGAACGACCATGCCGATCCGCTCGCGCAGCCAGGCATCGCCATCATAGAGGCGCCCAGTGAACCGGCCGTCGGCGGTTTCGAGCGGCGTGTCACCGCCGGCGACGATCTTCAGCGCTCGCGAATTGAGTATCCACAGCCGCCCGCTACGATGCTGGATGCGCGCCGGATTGGCGGGCAGGACCCAGTCGAGCCAGTCCCGCCCGATCTCCCCGGCGACGGACTCGTGGTAGCCGATGCCGCGTATCCAGCCTCCCGGCGAGGCCGAGGTCCGGCTCCGCAAAGCTTTGGCCAGGCTTTCGGCATCGGCCACGAATGGCGGGCCGCAGCGCACCGAATCACGGGCGGCGGCAAAGGCGAGCAGATGGAAATGATGATCGTGGAGCCCCGGCAGCAGGGCACAGCCGCGTGCGTCGATCTCCAAGTCCGGGCCAGTGGCCAACCTCGGCCCCATCTCGGCGATAATATCGCCTTCGATGCGCAGATCCGCGCGCCGTCCGAAGGCGACCTCTGCGTTGCGGATCAGCATGCGGCCGAAAGCTCCCGCAAGACGGATGCCGTGTCGGCGCCCAGGGGACGGGCCTGGCCTGCAGGCGCACGCGCAGTGGGAGCGGCCGCCGAAATGCCCTCCCGGTCCAGGACCGATTGCCAGTCCCGTGCCCGCCCCAGCGCATCGCCGACCGATGAAGGTTCGTCGAAGCCGATGCAATGGCGCACCACGTCGCGGATCGCGAGCGAGATCAGCCCGCCCTGCCCGCTCTGCCAGCGCGCGGTGGCGGCGAGCGCGGCATGCAGTCCGGTCAGCGGGTCGCCGATCGCGTCGCCGCAGAAGATCGGGCCGTTCTGCGATGGCAGCAGTGCGCTCAAGCCCGCCGCCACGCCGGCATCGTCGCCATAGGCGATCCAGTTCGCGGCCTCGCCCGCACGGCCATATCCGGTGATGCCGATCCAGGTCAGCCCTGGGCACTCGGCGACAAGCTCGGTGGCGGAGATGCCGAGCTGTTCCAGCGCCCTTGGCCGGCTGCCCTCGACCACGATATCCGCCGCCCGGATCAGGGCGCGCAGTTGCTCCTGCCCCTGTGCGGCTGAAAGATCGAACGCCACGCTGTCCTTGCCCGCATTCATAAGGTCGAAAAACGCCGGCGGCCCGAAGCGGGCGCCGTCCGGACGGCCCGGGCTTTCCACCTTGATGACCCGCGCACCCGTGAGCTGGAGCAGATGCCCGCAGAGCGGCCCGGCCCACAGCGAGGCCAGCTCGACCACGATCGGAGGTCGGGCGCGCCGCGTTGCAATCCCGCCCTCCCATATCACCTGGAGCCACGGCCGCGCCGCGTCAGGCGGCCGGTGCGATGCGACTGCCAATCCCAGTTCGCGCCCGCGCGCCGTCTGCGTCTCGGCCGGACAATCCCGCGCGGCGGCTGCGACGGCGGGCCAGTCGGCTGCAACCTCCCGCTCGAACATGGCAGGCAGCATCCGCCAGTCGTCCTCACGAGCGAGATTGAGCGCGATCCAACCGTCGCTAGCCTCGATAAACCGGCAGCTTCCCCCGGGGGAGATCGAACCGTTCCGCTGATAACCCGCAACGGCGGCCCGCTCGCTTAGCAGCATCGCGCCACGAACGATTTCCGGAAACGGGCGGCCGGCAAGACAGGCCAGCGCCGTCAGCGCGCCATCGGCGCAAGATGCAAGAGGAACCGGGCACATGACCGGCGGCCCATCCCGGTACCCGGTCAGGGCCATCGCCCCGCTCCGCGCCCAGCCGATGGCAGGGTGTTCGGCGCTCCCCGCGGGCAACGTGACGGCCGAAACATTCAGATCGGCCAGCAGCACGCCTGCATAGTCATATGCAAAATTGGCGCCCGCATAATCCCCGCCCCGATCCATCTCTCCTCCGCGTCGGACGGAGGCACAACTATCCCGCCGGGGTCCCCATGGGAAGCCGGCCTTTGCATCGGCTTGACCTTCTCGCCATCAGAAAACTATAACGTATTATATTTATGGTCGCCGGTCTGAACTGGAAACCCACGTGCCAAAGCTGATAGACGTCCTGACCTTGGAAGATGCGGGCGCGGGGCGCTTCCTCGGGCGGACGCACGATCTCGGTCGGGCCCGGGCCTATGGCGGCCTGGTGATCGCCCAGGCGCTGGCGGCCGGAATGCGGACCGTCCCCGACCGCCTGCCCCATTCGCTGCATGCCTATTTCCTCGCGCCCGGGGACGCCAATGCCGGGGTCGAATATGTCGTCGATCCCGTCCGTGAGGGTCGCAGCTTCACTGTCTGCCGGGTCCAGGCGCTTCAGGGCGGCCGCGCCATCCTGGCAATGATGATTTCGTTCCACGAGGCCGAGCCGGGACTGGACCATCAGGACCCGATGCCGGATGTGCCCGGCCCCGACGACTGCCCGTCCGACACGGAGATGGCGCGCCGCTATTTCGACCGGCTGGCGCCCGACGATCCCAGGCGGCGGGCAGCGAACCAGGCCCAGCTGTTCGAGATGCGGCATGTCTATCCCGGCGGCTTCTTCGGCGGCGGGGCGCCGCGCGCGCATAATGCCTTCTGGTTCCGCGCGGTGGGGCCTCTGCCGGACGATGCGGTGCTGCTCTGTGGCGCGCTCGCCTATGCCTCGGATTTCGGGCCGATGGCGACGGCGCTGCTGCCCCACGCCAAGGCCCCGGTCGACGACGATATCCGCCTGACCTCGATCGACCACGCGATATGGTTCCACCGCGCGGTCACCATGGACGACTGGCTGCTCTTCGACCTGTCGACGCCGAGCGGCCAAGCCGGGCGCGGCCTCTCCTTTGGCCGTATCTTCACCCGCGACGGGCGGCTGGTCGCCAGCACGGCGCAGGAAGGCCTGATGCGCCAAGCCGGGAGGTGATGCGGCCTACCGCGCCTCGGCGTGGTGCTTCTCGAACGCCCTTTGGGTCGCGGCCGAAAAGACCTCGACGAAACCTTCGCGGCCTTCGCGAGCCCAGTCGAAGCTCTTCTGGCGGTTGGCGTTCTGCCGATTGACCGCCGGCAATACATAGCGGGCCAGCAGTTCGTGGGAGCGCCTGGTGTTCTCGAAGCTGGCCCAGTTCTTTTCCAGCATCAGCAGGCAGCCGAAATCCGGCACCTTCTTCTCCAGCCGGCGGATCTGGTCGATGGCGTCGTCGGGCGTGCCGACCACGACCTCGCCCTTCTCGATCTGCACCTCGAGCGGGATGTGGCCGGGGGAGTTCGGCAGGTGTGCCGACTGGTTCAGGATATAGCGGTTATAGCGCTCATAACCGACGCGCACGTCGGCCAGCGCCTTCTCCCGCGTTTCGGCGACATAGATGTCGGTGGCGCAGCGGACCCCCTCGGGCAACATGCTGTAACCCAGCTTTTCCGCCGTCTCGTTGGCGATCTTCCAGTTGGTCGACAGCGCGTCGAAACCGCCGCGCATGGTCGAGGCCAGGCACAGCATGCCGGCGCGATGCTTGGCCGCCAAGGTGCCGCCATTGGGCGAGAAGGTGCTGGCGACGCAGACCTCCATGTCGGGGTTATAGGGCATGACCTGCACATGGGCGTCGTGCAGTTCGTACCAGTCGGTGGTCTCGGTCACCCACTCGCCCTTCAGCAGCCGGCGGATAACGCCCAGCCCCTGGTCAAGCTTGTCGCGCGATTCGCTGACATTGAGCCCCAGCATATGGGCGTCGCTGACCAGCAGGCCCGGGCCGGCGCCGAAGATCACCCGCCCCATCGACAGCTGGTCGATCTGGGCGATGCGGTTCGCGACCATCAGCGGGTTGTGATAGGGCAGCGAGACGACGCCGGTGCCGAGCTTGATCCGTTTGGTCCGCTGTGCCGCCGCGGCGATCATCAGCTCGGGCGACGCGCTGATCTCAAAGCCGCCTGTGTGATGCTCGCCGTACCAGTATTCCTCGAAGCCCAGCCTGTCGGCCCACTCGGCCAGCTCCAGGTCGCGCTGGAAGCACAAAGCCGGGCTCTCATCCAGCGGATGGAACGGAGCAACGAAAACCCCGAGGCGAAAATTCTTTGAACGCATGCGATTCCTCCGCTGTTCCCTTGGCACTGATCCGGCACGGCGACCCCAGCGTGACAATCACGCCACAATCACTTACCGTATTTGGTACGATAATAGATATAGTATGTCAAACGGGTTTATCTGAGGAATGAGACCGAGTCGGACGCCAGCCAGCCCACGTGGCCCAAAGTCGCAGCAGACAGGGCCGCAGCAAACGGTACCGCGGCGCATGGGTCGCCCGCGCAGCCTGTCGCACGACGCCATCCTCGACGCGGCGGCCGAGCTGATCGACGAGCTTCCGCTGGAGGCCTTCACGCTGGCCAAGCTCGCGGCCAAGCTCGGCGCCTCCACCATGTCGCTCTACACCTATTACGCCAGCCGCGACCTGCTGCTGGAGGCGGTGGCCGACCGGGCATTCCAGCGCTTCGCGGCGCCGAAGCCCGAGGGGCCGTTCCGCGACCAGATCCTGGCCTGGCTGTGGGCCCTGCAGAAACATGTCGACAAGCACCCGGTCGCGACCAAGATGATGGCCTGGAACGGCCGCCTTCCCGCCGCATGGCTGCGGATCTGGACGCCGATGCTGCGGCTGATCCAGCAGCAGGGTCTGGAAGGCGAAGCCCTGGCGGTGACCTTCGACTGGTTCATCAACGCCGCCATCGGCCTGATCCTGACTCAGCGCCATGCGCTGGAGGTCAGCAAGACGGCGACAATGGGGGATATCGGCGGCCTCGATCCCGAGAACGGGATGCTGCTGCTGCGCCTTTTCTATGACCTGCAATCGATCGGGCGCGAGTCGCGCTTCGATCTCGGCTTCCGCCGGCTGGTCGAGGGGCTGGAGACCTGCATTGCCGAGGAGACGGCGAAAGGCGGGTGATGCCGCAACCCCGGGGGGGGGTCGCTTACCGCTGTACTGCAGACGGCAGGGGAGTAGAGTTCGGAAAACGCCGGGGAGGAAACGATGGACGACGTGCCGTACCTGCTGCGCGGAATCACGCAGCTTTCGACGGCGAGCAGCACGCTGATCAGCTCGTCCAAGTACCTCAACAACCCGAAGCTCCGGGATTGGGTCGCGACCGAGCTGCTGCGCCGCAACGGGCCCGACCTGCCGACGCCGTCGGGCGCCTATCGCCTGGGCGAGATCATGCGGGAAATCCAGGACCCGAACGAGACCAACGCCCTGATTGCGGCGGAGCGCAAGAGATGGCCGGCCCTGGACAAATGGTTCGCCGAGCGGCGGGTTTCGACCTACACACGGGAAGATCTGGCGAAATACCCGTCCCGCCAGATCCCCCGCATACTGTACAAGCAGCAGGTAGGCAACGCCTATCGAGACGACACCGTC
>CAZNNJ010000054.1:7359-14708 GCA_964574305.1 uncultured Rhodospirillales bacterium
CTTGATTTCCAGTATGATGACGTGCCCGGTCAGGTCAATGACAACCAGGTCGATATCGTCCCGCCCTACGAGCCCAGGGACGATAACGACTTCTGGCGGCTCCGCGCCGGCCAGACGCATGACTGGGAGCATATTCTGGGCGGCGGCGGGTTCGACTCGATCGGCGAGCTGGTGCCGGGCTTCATGCGGCTCACCTCCTTCTACAAATATTTCTCGCCGGAACTGGCGAACGAGTTTGCGGTCCGCCAATTCTTCCTGTCCTTCCGCTTCATCTCCCGCACCGCGTTGCATTATCCGCACACTTGGCACGCCGCCTGGGATGCGATCGACCGTGGCCGCACGGTGGGCGAGACGTCCGAGCCGTTTTTCCTGTTCAATTACGAGGACGTGTTCCACCTGACGCCGGAAGCGGCGCGCGAGATGCTGGGCATCCGCAATGTTCGGGAGGTCGACACCAAGGCGATCTCCCGTATCTGGGACGCCAAGGTCACGCCGGAAGAGGCCGGGTTCTGAACGACATGTCCGACAAGATCGTCCGCATCGGCGGGGCCACTGCCTTCCGCGCCGACAGCGTCATGGCGGTGCCGCAGCTTCTTGCCGCCGGCGTCGACTACCTCGTCTTCGACAATCTGGCCGAGGGCTCCATCGGGGCTTTCGGCCAGATGGCGGCGCGCGATCCGGCCGGCGGCTTCGCCGGCGAATTCTTCGGCATCTATGTCTTGCCCTGGCTGGGCGAGATGCTGGCGAAGGGCACCAAGGTCATCACCAACGCCGGCGCGCTCAATCCGCGCGGCTGCGCCGAGGCGATGGAGAGGGAGGCGGCGGCGCTGGGGCTGAGGCCCCGCATCGCTTATGTCGAGGGCGACGACCTGAGACTCCGGGCGGAGGAATTCCGCGCCACCGGATATCGCGACATGTTCTCCGGTGCGCCGTTCCCCGAGCGCCCGGTCACCAGCGTCAACGCCTATATCGGCGGCTTCCCGATCGCCGCCGCGCTGGCCAAGGGCGCCGACATCGTTGTCACCGGCCGGGTGGTCGATAGTGCCCTGACCTTGGGACCGCTGATCCACGAATTCGGCTGGTCGTTCGGCGACCTCGATCTGTTGGCTGCGGGAAGCGTCGCCGGGCATTTGCTGGAATGCGGGGCCCAGGCGTCCGGAGGCACCTTCACCGATTGGCGCGACGTGCCGGACTGGGCCAATATCGGCTATCCGATCGGCGAATGCCGGGCCGACGGCAGCGTCGTGATGACCAAGCCGGCAGGCACCGGCGGCCTGGTCTCGGTCGGCACGGTGGCGGAGCAGATGCTCTACGAGGTCAGCGACCCGGCTGCCTATTTCGTGCCCGACGTCACGGTCGATTTCACCGGCGTGAAGGTGGAGCGGATAGGCCCCGACCGGGTGCTGGTGACCGGCGCGCGGGGCCGACCGCCAACCGCGACGGCCAAGGTCAGCGTCACCTATGAGGACGGCTGGCGCGCCATTGCCATCCAGCCGATCATGGGGATCGATGCCCCGGCCAAGGCCGAACGTCAGGCCGATGCGCTGTTCGAGCGTACACGCACTATGCTGCGCGCCCGCAATCTGGGTGACCTGAAGCGCACCCATGTCGAGTTGCTGGGCGCGGAGGCGACCTATGGCTCCCGCGGCCGCCGCCACGATACGCGCGAGGTGATTCTGCGCATGATCGCCGACCACGACGAGCGTGCCGGGGCCGAATTGTTCGCGCGCGAGCAGATTTCCGCCATCACCACCATGTCGGTCGGCACCTCGATCGGGCTGGGCGGATCGGTGACGCCGATCCTCAACCTGTTCTCGTTCCTGCTGCCCAAGAGCGAGCTTCAGGCGACGATGACGATCGGCGGCATCACCGAGCCGGTCGCGGTGCCGACCGAGGGCGGCTTCATGCCCCGCCCTGCCCCGCCCGCGCCCGCGCCGCCGGATTTCGCCGGCGAATCGGTGGAGGTACCGCTGGTCCGGCTGGCCTTCGGCCGCAGCGGCGACAAGGGCGACCTGTTCAATGTCGGCGTGATCGCGCGGCAGCCCGACTACCTGCCCTATATCCGTGCGGCGCTGACGCCGGACGCGGTCGCGGCCTGGTTCGCGCATGCCTTCTCGAATACCGCCAAGCCCCGCGTCGACCGCTATGAGGTGCCGGGCATCCATTCCCTCAATTTCGTGCTGCACGAGGCGCTGGACGGCGGCATCACCGCCTCACCCCGCCTCGACAAGGTCGCCAAGGCGATGGCCCAGCAGCTGCTTGAGTTCCCCGTCGTCCTGCCCCGGGCGATTGCGGAGAGCCTACCCGGCTGAACCCCGCGGGGTCAGGATCGCCAGAGGAAGTTCGCGGCCGTTGCGAGCGGTTTCGGTATCGTAGTTGCGGACGAAGGGTTTCGAGATGGCGACATGGTCGATCACGCGTTTTCGTTCATCGCCCTGGGCCATGCGTGCGGTGCAGCGCATGCGGCGGCCTTTCACCCGGACCCAGACATTGCCGTCGGCGCGGATATTATGGACCCAGCCCGGGTCCCTCGGGCCGCCGCCGTTGCTGCCGACGACGATGTATGAGCCGTCCCATTCGGTATAGGGCAACACCTGGGTCCGTTGCTGACCGGATCTGGCGCCGGTCGTGGTCAGCATGACCACCGGGCTGTAGTGCGTGCCGTGCGCCTTGGCATATTGCCAGGTCATCAGCGAGAAGCCGGTCCAGCGCACGATGTATCGGTCGACCTTGAGTCCCCACTGCCCGCGCAGGATCAGCCAATAGGTCTTGCCGCCCGACGAGAATTTCTGCCGTTCGTCGATCTCCGCCTTTGTCATCGCCATGGCACCCTCCCCTTTGGCGCATTCGGATATAATGGTCGCAAGGCTGCGCCTTCGCGTCCACGAAGAATTGATTGTCCACCGGTGTGCGCACAAAATACGCCGTGGAGCAGGCACTTGCCCGAAATGATCAGCCGATGACCGCCACGGCCGAGCGCACCTTCTACTTCGGCCCCTTCCGTCTCCTTCCCGAGCAGCAGTTGCTGCTCGAAGGCAATACGCCTGTCCGCCTCGGCAGCCGCGCGCTGGAGATTCTGACCGTGCTGGTCGAAAACGCCGGCGAGCTGGTCAGCAAGGCCGAGCTGATGGCGCGCGTCTGGCCCGACACGTTCGTCGATGAGAGCAGCCTCAGGGTCCATGTCGCGGGGTTGAGGCGCGCACTGGGTGACGGCCAGCCGGGCCGCCGATTTCTGGCCAACGCGCCCGGCCGCGGCTATCGCTTCGTCGCGCCGGTCGAAAGCATCCAGCCGGAGGAGCCGCACGCCGCACCCAAGACCTCGCCGCTCAAGACCGGACCTCCGGAGGCTCGCGCGCACAATCTGCCGGTCTCGCAGGCGCGTGCGCTGGGCCGCGCCGCGACGCTCAATGCCTTGCTGGAACAGTTGCCGGAGCGGCGCTTCATCACCATCGTCGGCCCCGCCGGCATCGGCAAGACGACGGCCGCCCTGGCGCTGGCCGAAACGTTGCTTCCCGCCTACCCGCACGGGGTCTGGCTTGCCGACCTCGCCTCGCTCGACGATCCCGGTCGCGTTCCCCGCGCGGTCGGCGCTGCGTTCGGGCTCACCATCCATTCGGAAAGCGACATCCCGCTTCTGACCGAGTTCCTGCGGGACCGGCAGATGCTGATCGTGCTCGACAATTGCGAGCATGTGACGGAAGCGGCGGCAATGCTGGCGGAGCACATCCTCGCCGCCGCCCCAGGCATCCACATCCTTGCCACCAGCCGCGAGCTGCTGCGCGCGGAGGGCGAACGCGTCCACCGCCTGGCGCCACTGGAATGCCCGCCCGGCGACACTGCGCCGACCGCCGCCGAGGCGCTCGCCTTCCCCGCTGTCCAGCTGTTCGTCGAACGTGCGTCGGCGAGCCTGGATACGTTCGAGCTCAGCGATGCCGACGCCCCGGTCGTCGCCGACATCTGCGCCAAGCTGGGCGGGATCGCGCTGGCGATCGAGCTTGCGGCCACGCGCGTCGACGCGTTCGGCCTGCGGCAGCTTTCGGCGCTGCTGGACGATCGCTTCACGATCCTCAATCGTGGGCGACGGACCGCGCAGCCGCGGCACCGCAGCCTGGTCGCCGCGTTGGACTGGAGCTACGAGTACCTGCCGGAGTCCGAGCGCAAGGTCCTGCGCCGCTTGTCGATCTTTGCCGGCCCGTTCACGCTGGGGTCGGCGATTGCCGTCGCATCCGATGCCGACGCCGACGTGATCGACGGCTTGGCGGACCTGGTCGGGAAATCGCTGATCTCGGCGGATGTGAGCGGACCCGCCGTCCAGTACCGGCTGCTCGACACGACACGCGCCTATGCAATGCAGAAGCTTATCGAGAGCGGAGAAATCCAGGACCTCGCACGGCGTCATGCCGAACATTACTGCGACTTGCTGAGGCAGATCGCGGCGGACTGGGAGGAGCACCGCGCCTGGCAGGAGGAATATGGCCGCAGGATCGACGATGTGCGCGCCGCGCTCAAATGGGCCTACTCGTCCGACGGAGACACATTGGTCGGTCTGGCGCTGACATTCGCCGCGATTCCGTTCTGGCTGGAGCTTTCGCTGCTCGACGAAGGCCGCGAAGGCATCGAGCGGGCGCTCGACGGCCTCTTGGCGCAACCAGCCTACGACGAACGGGACGAACTGAAGCTGCGGATCGCGCTCGGCCATACGATGTGGCATTCGGTGCATCCGATGGCCGAGAATTACGGCCAATACGCGAAAGCCTTGGCGCTTGCCGAGAAGCTCGGCGACCGGGATGCCGAAGGCCAGGCACTCTATCACCTGTCCGTCCACAGCCTCTATGTCGGGGACGTGCGCGGAATGCTCGCCTATGCGGAAAGATGCCATGCGCTCGTCCCCGTCAGCGCAGCCCCGGTCGTTCAGGTCATGGGCACCGGAATGATCGGGATCGCGCTCCACCACCTGGGCGAGCATGCACGTGCCCGAGATCATATGGAGTCCATACTCAGCCGGGACTACACGGCCCAGCGTACCTTCCTGACATTTTCGGCAGCCCTACGCCTCTCATTGTGCGGCCTGCTCTGGGTCATGGGATTTCCGGATCAGGCGATGGGCTGCGTGGGTCTCGCCTCCGACGAAACCGGGCAGATGAACAATCCGATGCTGCGCTGCAACCAGCTCGTGCACGCCATTTCTCCGACCGCCCTATATGCGGGCGACTTGGCGGCGGCCGAGGATTGGGCTGCCATGCTGCTGGACATCTCGGCGAAGAGCGGGCTGGCGCGGTGGAATGCCCTGGGCCACTGCCTGAAGGGGCAGTTGCTGGTCGCGAAGGGCGACTATTCCGGGCTGGTGCTTCTGCGCGGCGGCCTGGACCGGCTCCGCGCGGTCGGCTTCGCCTATCACTATGCGTTCACCCTCGGCGCGCTTGCCGAGGGCCTGGGATCCGTCGGCCGGCTTGCCGAGGCGCAGGCGGCGATCGGCGAGGCGCTGGAATGCACCGACCGAACCCAGGAGCGCTGGTGCCTGCCGGAGCTGTTGCGCATCAAGGGCGAACTGCGACGCCTGGACGGTACGATGGATGCGGCCGAGGACTGCTTCATACAGTCCCTGGATGAAGCCCGACGGCAGGGCGCGCTGTCGTGGGAACTGCGCGCCATCATGAGCCTGGCCCGGCTCTGGCGGGAAGACGGCAAGGCGGTCGACGCCGCCAAGCAATTGTCGGCTGTCTACAATCGCTTCACCGAAGGGTTCGACACCGCCGATCTGAAAGCCGCGCGCGCTTTGCTACGTGGACTTCCTACGACCTAAAAGAGCATTTTATCAATAAACTAGCAGCATTCTACCAAGCCAATGATGGCGCTTTACAACTCCTAACGGCGCTTCACGACACGTAACGGGCGTTTTCGCGCAGCCCGCGTCAGTATCGGATCGGAAGCAGAATGCGGCCGGCGATGTCCGGGCCGCGGCCATTCGATCAGGAGAATGATCATGTTCACGGCACAGGCCAGCGCGCGCTCGATACGATCCGACGATCTCATCGCGGCCGAGGCGGGCAGGCTGCTCGATTACGTCAAGACCGCGCTGGATCGCGATCTCGAAGCCGCGATCCAGGCAGCGGCACGCCTGTCGGCGGTGCTCGCGATCAAATCGGGGCCGGGTTCCAGAACCCCGTCCCCGCGTGGCGGGCTGGCGCCTTGGCAAGAGCGCAAGGCTCAGAAATATATCGAAGAGCATCTCGATGAGGCGATCTCAGCCGAGGATCTGGCGCGGCTCGTCTCGCTCAGCACCAGCCATTTCTGCCGCGCCTTCAAGCAAAGCTTCGGCAAACCACCGCATGCCTTTGTCATCGCGGCACGGATCGAGCGGGCGCGGGTGCTGATGCTGACGACCTCACAGAGCCTGAGCGAAATCACCTTCGCCTGCGGGCTGGCCGACCAGTCGCATTTCTGCCGGTATTTCCGCCGCGCCACGGGCGTCAGCCCCGGTGCCTGGCGCCGCCGCTATGCGATGGACTCCGCCGCGTGGCGCGGCAACCGCACAGACGAAGATTGCGATTACGAACTGGCAGCGGCCTGACCGCGCATCCAAATCGCAAGGAGATTCAGAATGGCGCCCCAGCAGACAGGACCTTCCACACGCATCCATCTCCAGAGGCACTCACCCTATTACTGGCGCGTAACCTTCGACCACCCGCCGCTCAATATTTTCGGCCCACAAAGCATTCCGCCGCTGGAGGCGATCGTCACCGCGCTGGAGACCGACCCGCAGGTCAAGGTCGTCGTCTTCGACAGCGCGGTCGAGGGTTTTTTCCTCACCCATTACGACTTCCTTGCCAAGCCCGAGGACACGACCGGCATTCCGCCCGGCAAGACAGGCCTGCAAGCCCTCCCCGACATGCTAGCGCGCATAAGCCGGGCGCCGGTCGCGTCAATCGCTTCGATCCGCGGGCGGGCCACGGGTGTGGGCAGTGAGCTCGCCCTGGCATCGGACATGCGTTTCGCCAGCCGTGAAAAAGCGATCCTGTCGCAATGGGAAGTCGGCGCCGGGCTGGTTCCCGGCGGCGGCCCGATGGCGCGGCTGCCCCGGCTGATCGGCCGGGGACGGGCGCTGGAGGTGCTGCTGTCGGCGGACGATATCAGGGGCGACCTCGCCGAGCGCTACGGCTATGTCAACCGCGCCTTGCCCGACGCCGAGCTCGATGGCTTCGTCGACGCACTCGCGTCACGCATCGCCTCGTTCGACAAGCAGGCGATCGCGGCGACCAAGCACCTGGTCGATGTCGCCAGCCTGCCGTCCGACGCGGACATCGCGCCCGAATGGGATGCGTTCCTCGCCGCGCTGGGCCGCCCCGCCG
>CAZNNJ010000055.1:0-1702 GCA_964574305.1 uncultured Rhodospirillales bacterium
GCGGAGAAATTGACAACGTGGTCGGCTGCACTTGGACCTGCATCGCACCCACGGTCGCCGGCCGCGAATTCAATCCCGGTTCCGGCACGGCGTGGGGGACAATCGTCAACGGCGGCACCTTCCAGATTTTCTCCGGCGGCACGGCAACAGGCACGACCGTCTACGACGGCGGTTTCGGCCTGTCCGCGGGTGCCGCGGCAACGAGCACGACCGTCAGTGGCGGCACTTTCGCCATCTCTACAGGCGCCACCGCGACCGGCACGACGATCGATGGCGGAGAGGTCGACGTCCTCAAAGGCGCTGTCGCGGTCAGCACGACGGTCAGCAGCGGCGGAGCCCTGGTGGCCATGTCCGGCGCAACCGTCAGCGCGACGACCGTGTCGTCGGGCGGCATGCTGGTTTACGACGGCGGCACCGTCAGCGCGCCGACATTGGCAAGCGGCGCGGAGGCGATCGTCGACCCGAATATCGCGATCGGCGGCCTGTTTATCGCCAACGGCGTCACCCTCCTCGTATCCTCGGCCGGCTCGGCAACGCAGACAGACATCGGCCAAAACGGCCAAGGCTTCCTGCTGGCCGGCGCGACCGCAATATCCGCCATCGTTAACGGAACGCTGGTCGTTTCCAGCGGCGCCCAGGCGAGTGGCACCACCGTCGGGGGTTTCGGCTCATCCGTCGTCGACGGCACAAGCTACAAAACCGATATCGGCAATATCGGCACGGAGATCGTCGGATCCGGCGGCAACACCATCTCCACGACAGTCGGCCTGGGCGGCACGCAAATCGTTTCCTCGGGCGGCGTCGCCAGCAACACAACCCTGGGCAACGGTGGAGCCTCCGCAGCCGGCCATCACCCGGACGGCGGTCCCGTGGGCCCCTCCATCGAAAAGGTTCTCGCGGGCGGCAGCGCCATAGGGACGGTCATCGGCGTAAGCGGTACCGAGATCGTCTCATCGGGCGGCTTCGCCACCGGTACGCAGGTCGACAATGGCGGAACGCTGATCGTGCTTGGCCGCGCCAGCGGGACTGTCGTGGAGCCCGCCGGCAGCGCCTTAGTCAGCTCCGGCGGCGTCGCCATCGGCACCACGATCGGCGTCAACGGGAATGAGACTGTGCTTTCGGGCGGAACGACGAGCGGCGCCACGGTCGCCGATTTCGGCTCGTCCGTCGTCGACGGCAAAGCCGTCTCCATGACGGTCAGCCTGGGCGGCACGCAGATCGTTTCCTCGGGCGGCGTGGCCAGCGGCACGACGGTGGGTGGCGCCTCGATCGTCAAGGCTAAGCCGCATCCGGACGAGGGGCCGATCGCCCCCGCCACCGAAACGGTTCTCTCCGGCGGCGGCACCGTCGGGACCCTGGTCGGGATGAGCGGCCAGGAAGTCGTCTCGTCGGGCGGCGTAGCCATAGGCACACAGGTCGCCAGCGGTGGCCTGCTCGATCTCAAGGGCGGGAAGTCGGTCTCGGCGACGATCTCCAAGGGCGGCAACGAAAACCTGTCCTCCGGCGCCGTCGCCAGCGGCACGACAGTGCTGGCGGGCGGCACGATCACCTATGCCGGCGGCACCGCGACCGGGCTCAAGGCCAATGCCGGCGCCACGGAAATCCTGACCCAGGGGGTGAAGCTGAGCGCCCTTACGGCGGGCAGCGGCGTCACCGTCGCGGGGCAGAGCGGCGCGACGATGACCGGCGGCACGATATCGGG